>CALZDE010000021.1 GCA_945637225.1 uncultured Selenomonadaceae bacterium | reverse complement strand
GTCATAGGAAGAAAATGCTTGTTGCATTTTCATGATTGAGGGCGTTATAAAAAAAATAGTTGACTTTATGGTTACAATTTGTAATGTAAATAATAAGTGATACCTAAATGCGTGGCAAAAAATATTAATAAATAATCTTTCATGGTTGACTTTTTATACACATAGGTTTATAATTGATAAGGTATGATGAATAATTAATTAATGTAATAATAAATATAATTTATGGATGTACATTTTTAGGAGGACTACTTATGGAATTAAGCAGACGCAGTTTCTTGAAGGCGGCGGGCTTGACTCTTGGTCTGTCTATGGCCAGATTGGGTTTGGACATGCCTGCTGTTCAGGCTGCTGCTAAGGAATTTAAGCTTAAGAATTGTCAGGAATTTACTTCAGTGTGCCATTTTTGTGCTTGTGGCTGTGGTGTCATTGGTTATGTTCGTGATGGCAAGCTGATTCAGCTGGAAGGTGCTGTGGACAGTCCTGTAAATCGTGGTTCACTTTGCAGTAAGGGTCTCGGCTATGCTCAGATTCCTAATGCAGAAAACCGTTTGAAAAAACCACTTTATCGTGCGCCATATAGCGATAAATGGCAGGAAATCAGCTGGGAGGAAGCTATTGATAAGGCGGCTCATGCTCTGTACAAGGCTCGTGAGGAAAATTTCATTCGTACTGAAGTGATTGATGGTCAGGAGGTTACTGTCAACCGTACTGATGCCATAAGTTTCATCGGTGGTTCTCAGGTAAATAATGAGGAATGCTGGCAGTTGATTAAGATGACTCGTGGCATGGGTGCAATCTTTACTGATAATCAGACTCGTGTCTGCCATGCGACTACTCCGCCTGCCCTGAATGCCGCTTTTGGCCGTGGTGCTATGACTAATCCATGGTACGACTTAAAGCATGCAAAGCTGGTTTGGATTGAGGGTGCAAATACCGCTGAGTGTCATCCAATGGGCTTTAAAAATATTATGAATGCCAAGAAGGAAAACGGTGCTAAGATTGTTCATGTCGATGTACGTTTTACCCGTACCTCCAAGGTAGCAGATAAGTTCTTACAGCTTCGCCCTGGTACGGATATCGCCTTTTTGGGTGCATGTATTAAGTACATAATGGAAAATAATCTGGTAGACCATGATTATCTCCGCCGTAATACCAATGCTTATTGTCTCCTTCGCCCTGACTATAAGCTGGAAAACGGTATTTTCTCCGGCTATAACGAGAAGGAACGTCATTATGACAAGGCAAGCTGGGGCTATCAGGTAGATGCTGCTGGCAAGCCATTAAAGTCAGATGACCTCAATGCTCCTAATACAGTATTCACCGTAACCAAGGAACATTTCAGCCGTTATACTCCTGAGGTAGCTTCCAAGATTACAGGTATTGCTCCTGAGGATATAATTGAATCTGCTAAGATGATGGCTACCATTAAGCCTCTTGTATTCATGTACGCTTTAGGTCTTACTCAGCATACAGTTGGTGTTGAAAATATCCGCTGTTATACGCTGATTACCCTTCTGACCGGCAATGTAGGTATCCCTGGCGGTGGTATCTGTGCTATGCGTGGACAGCCAAATGTTCAGGCTTCTACTGATTTTGGTATCATGTATCAGTATTTCCCAGGCTATCTTTCCTATCCAACAGAAAAGACTAATACTCTGGCAAAGTGGACTAAGGAAAATGGTACCTTTAGAGCTAAATTCTTAAAGAATATGTTAAAGTCATGGTTTGGCGATATGGCTACTCCAGAAAATGATTTTTGCTTTAATCTGCTGCCAATCCGCAACAGCCACAACAATGATTCCATGTACGGTGCTTTTGACAGAGGTCAGAACGGCGGTATCAAGTGCATGTATGTAACAGGTCAGAATCCTCAGATGACCAACGCCAACCTTGAACATGTAAATCGTTGTTTAAGAAATATGGACACCCTTATTTATCAGGATTTATTCCTCAATGAGACAGGTGCTTTCTGGCAGCGTCCGGGTGATGATCCATCTAAGATTAAGACAGAGGTTATTGTTCTCCCTGCCTGCTCCTATTTGGAAAAGGAAGGTACTCTCACCAATTCCATGCGTATGATTCAGTGGCGTATGAAGGGTCCTGACTGTGTGGGTGAGTCAAAGCCGGATTATGAAATCTGTGATATGCTGTGGAGACGTTTCAGAGAATTATATAAGGATTCTACTGACCCTAAGGATTTGCCTATTAAGAACATGGTGTGGAATTATCCAAAGGAGCATATGGTAGAGCATATCATGAAGGAAATTAACGGCTACGACTTGACTACCGGCCAGCTTCTTAATGGTATCGGTGAAATCAAGGATGATGGCACTACTAATTCCGGTATGTGGATTTATGCAGGTGTTTATGGTGGCGGTATACATCATGCTAAGCTCCGCGGTCAGGATGACCCAGGCAACCGTGGTATTTTTGCAGGTTATGCGTGGTGCTGGCCAGATAATATTCATAAGCTTTATAACCGTGCTTCCTGTGATGAAAATGGCAATCCTATTAACCCAGATAATAAGCTTGTATGGTGGGACCCTGTAAAGCAGGAATGGGATGGCTATGATGTGCCTGATGTTGGCAATCGCAAGGCTGCTCCAGGTACTCCGGGCGGTAATTCTCCTTTCCGCATGAATGGCGAAGGTATCGGACGTTTATTTGCGGCCACTTACTATGATTTAAATGCTGATGGTACTACACGTGACCATTCCTACACACCGGTAGATGGTCCTTTGCCTGAGTTCTATGAGCCAGTTGAAAGCCCAGTAAAAAATATTCTGCATGAGGGTAATGCAAATGCTCAGTTTAATCCTGTAGTAGTATATCCTCGTATGCCGGAAATTCAGAAAATCGGTACTGCTGATGAATATCCTATCGTACTTTCTACCTCTAGTTTGGCAGAGCATTGGTGCGGTGGTACTATCACACGTAATGTTACATGGCTGAATGAGCTGGTGAAGGAGCCTTTCATCGAAATGAGTCATTCTTTGGCTGAACGACTGAAGGTAAAGAGCGGTGACAAGGTAACTGTAAGCTCTATCCGCGGTTCTGTAACCGTCAAGGCTATGGTAACTCACCGTATGCAGCCTCTTAACTGTGCTGATAAGAATATAGATATTGTCTGGATGCCATACAACTGGGGCTTTACCGGACTTTCCAAGGGCCCAAGCACCAACTATCTGACTATTGATGCACTCGACCCTAACGTAAATGAGCAGGAATTTAAGGCTTGCCTTGTCAACGTAAAAAAAGCCTGATAGGAGAAAAGAATGATGACTTTTGATGAATATTTAGCAAAACATCCATTCTTGCAGGAATCAGCCAAGGTATACAACTCTATCGAGGAAGCTGTTTCAAATCTGACAAAAGAGAAACTTGCTGTACCACCAGAGCATTTCTTAAAGCGTATTGCTGATGAAGGCCTTCCATTGTTGCAGGAAAAAGCCGTACAGGAAAAAGTGATCGCTGATTCAGCAGTGGCATTAGAAAAAATAGTGCAGGAAATAAAAAATCTTCCTGTCACCAGAGAAATGCAGGAAACAGCTGAAATTTTAGCAAAGGCGTTTGGTGAGAAAAAGGAATTAGCTTCTGCACTGATGGAGCTTATCATTATTCAGGATATGGAGCGTTTATCTGAAAAGTGCAAGGAAATTTCTGTGGCAGAGCCTTTTATCCTGCTAGTGGGCTGGAATATTGTTTCCAGTATTTTGCCAGGTGAAATAAAAAAGCGTACTGTATGGGAAAAGGTAAAGTATCGCCGTAATTACTGTCCTGTCTGTGGCCGTCGTCCTGTTATGGGACAGCTTCGTAAGGAAGCTAATGGCAAGGCTAGATTTTTGAGCTGTGACGGCTGTCACACCCAGTGGCCTTTTGACCGTACTGGCTGTGTGTATTGCGGTAATGATGACCTGAGAAAAATCGAAGTAATGGAGCCGGCAAACAATGAAAAAATTCGTCTTTATGCCTGCAAGGAATGTAAATCTTATCTAAAGACTTATGTAGAGGAAGATGAGGAAGAAATTTTCTTGAGGGACTGGGCTACTATGCACTTTGATATTCTTGGTGAAGAAGCTGGTTTTCATAAGCAGGGCTCTGTGATAATGGGCTAAAGAGGAGACTTTAATATGGCAAAAGAAGTTGTTATGCTGCATGATGTCAGCCGTTGCAGTGGATGCCGTGCGTGTATGGTAGCCTGCAAGCAGTGGCATGACCTGCCAGCAGATATGTCAACAGAATTTGAGGGAGAGTATCAGTCCCATAAGGATTTGACATCTACTACCTATAATCTTGTTAAGTTTAATGAGCGTCTTGATTCCAAGGGAAAGTTCCACTGGGATATCATTAAATATCAGTGTATGCACTGTGCTGTTCCTGGATGTGCGGAGGGCTGTCCAAAGCATGCGATTACAAAGCTGGAGCATGGTCCTGTAGTTATCAATGAGGATTTGTGCGTAGGCTGTGATTACTGCTCTATGAATTGTCCTTTTGGTATTCCAAAGCTGGACGAAAAGAAGCATAAATCTACTAAGTGCGATATGTGCTATGACCGTATTTCTGAGGGAATGATGCCTTCCTGTGCTAAGACCTGTACTGCTCAGGCAATAGATTTTGGCTACAAGGATAAAATGCTGGAAATAGCTAATAAGCGTCTGGCAGAATTAAAGGCAGAAGGTCATGAGGATGCCTGCCTCTATGGTACTGATGGTGAAAATCTTACTGCCAATATGATTTATGTTTTACCGGAAAAGCCAAGTGTCTATGGCTTGCCTGAACAGCCAAAGGTTTCTGATGGTATGTACCTGTGGCGTGATGTAATAAAGCCTATTGGCAAGCTTGCTTCTGGTGGTGCTTTGCTGGGTTTGGCTGGCATGATGATAGTTCATTCCATGGTAAAATCTCAGGATGAGGAAAAGAATACTGATGAGAAGGGAGACCATATCAAAGATGAAGCTGATAAAGAATAAATATATTCCACGTCATACAAAGCCTTTTATAGCCTTTCACTGGATAAATGCTATATCCTTCATGCTGTTGTTTTTCTCTGGTCTGCCACTTCTCTGTGAGGGCTTCGGCTGGATTTACGATTATCTCGGTGCAGAAAATGTTCAGACTTTCCATCATATCATGGGCGTGATTTTCTTTATTAATCCATATCTTGGTTTAGTATTTGCATGGAAGGGTTACCGCCGTATGATTAGTGAGGTGGCTACCTTCAGCAAGCGTGATTTGACCTTTGCTGCTAAGTTCGGTCCTGAGCTTATTGGCATGGAGGTTCATGGGCTTGCTCCTCAGGGATTTTATAATGGCGGTGAGAAAATCAATATTGCTCTGCAGATGATTGCCTGTGGTATTTTGGCTTTTTCAGGTATGGCTCTCTGGGGCAGTGATTATTTCTCCAGTGATTTGAAGCCTTGGCTGATTGCTTTCCACAGTATTTGTGCTACTATCGCTTTTGCGGCATCTCTCGGACATATTTATCTGGCAGTTGTAGTATCTCCTGGCTCAGTAAAGGGCATGGTTGATGGCTCAGTAGATATTAAGTATGCAAAGGACCATCATAGCAGATGGCTGGCAGAGCTGGTAAATAATGGCGAGATTTCCAGAAAAGAGCTTAATGATGCACTGGCTAAATACCGTTAAGACACAATAAGAACAATCTATATACCTGTTATGGAATGTATTTTTATTCTGTAGCAGGTATTTTTATTTTTTTAGCAGGAGAAATGCAATTTACAGCGAATACCTACCTATAAGGTATTATTCAAGATATTTTTGTAGGAAGGGTTTATGATGAAAGAAAATCAATATAGTACGCGTGATAAATTTTATCATATATTCGTGGCATTTATTATACAGTTTTTATTATTGGTAATTGACCCAGTTTGGTTGGAATTTTTACCTGAACTGCGTTTTTGGATGATAATGCCACTGGTTTTTGGTATTATGTGGGGCGGTTATGGTGCAATAGGTATTTTTATAGGTCATATGCTGGGGTATTATTGTGGTTTTTTGATTTTCCCTGATGATATTTACCGTCCTTTGTATATGTATTTAAACGCTGGTGTTGTTTGGAGTATTGAGTCATATTTATTTTATTTGGTGTGGAATTCCAGATACTTTAATTACAATGATACGGATGAATATTCAGGGATAATAAATTTTAGAGGTCTTTTAAAATTTGACATTATGGTTTTTTTGATTACCTTTTTGGGTGTCTTATATATGACCTTTACTAATGCCCGCATAGAATTTGGCTTTGTCAGCTACACCTTTTTGTGGATGTCTACACTGATTAGTACCAATATAAAGATTTTTGTCTGCACGCTTTTTATTGTAAACTGGACAAACAAATATTATTGCCCTAGAATCCATAGGAAGGAAAATTTGGAGAAAGTACTCATTAATCGGCCGGTTTCCTATATGGTTACAAAGGGGCTGTTTTCGTTTGCTTTCCTGTTTTTTTGTTTTTTAGCATTGACGAGAGTGGTATCGGGAGAAAATTTCCTTTATGATATACAGGCAAATTCCTTTTACATGGCAATTTTCTATTTTGGATTTATGTTTATACTTTATTGGATGGAAAGGAATGTTACTATTCCTTTGAGTTACATAACTGATAGAGCAATTATTTTAACAAATCATGATTATTCCAAAGAGATACCAGTCGTGGATTATCAATTGCACAGAGATAACGAAATAAGTGTTTTGTCAGATAATATGCAGAAGATGGCAGAATCCATGCATAAATACGTCACCAGCATGATGGAAATGAACCATGAACGTAAAAAGATGGCTGTCTATCAGGAGCGTGTAACTACGGAATTGGAAATTGCCATGCAGATTCAGTGTGCTATGCTTCCTTCTGTCAATGACATTAATGACAAGGATAGAGGTATAACCGTATCTGCCATGATGAATCCTGCCAGAGAGGTGGGCGGTGATTTTTACGATTTCGGTATAATTGACGATGACCATAGCTATATTACCGTAGCAGACGTATCGGGCAAAGGTGTTCCAGCGGCTATGTTTATGGCGGTGGCTGTTACTACCATACGTGGCAAGTTGAGAATGGATAAGAAGGCAAACGAAATAATGGATGAGGTTAATGAAAAGCTTTGTGAAAACAATCCTCAGTCCATGTTTGCGACCTGTTTCTTTGCTGTTTTTGACAAGCGGACAAGAAAAATGTCATATATAAATGCAGGTCATACGAAACCTCTTCTTATTCATAGTGACGGAAGCGATGAATATATCAAGAAAAAGTCGGGCCCTATGCTTGCAGGCATGGACGGCATAAATTATAAGATACAGGAAATTCAGCTGAATGAGGGGGACATTCTGCTTCTCTTTACTGACGGTATTACCGAGGCTGAAAATAATGAGCATGAGTTCTATGAGTACAAGAGGCTTATAGCGGCGGCTTCTAAGCTTCAGACAGAAAAAGAGCGTAAAAATGCAGTAACGCATATTTATGATGATGTTAAGGCATTCACAGGCACCGCACCGCAGTCAGATGATATTACTTTGGTCAGCATGTATGTAGAGTAATTTTGATATTTTTAGCTGTCTTCACAGTAATTGTGGGGGCAGTTTTTTATTGCTGTAAATCCGAGTAAAAAAGTCAGAATATTCTTTGCTAAATAACATATAAAAAATACTTGACAAATATGCTTTTAAGGTTTAATATAATAGTCATACAAGAAACATATAAAACATATTTATTAAGTATGCTTTAAAAGCAAAAAGCAAGGCTTTATTTAGGAGGCTGATTATCATGAATTTTAAAGGTTTTCACAAGATAGCAGCAGGAACATTGAGCATATTAACGGCGGCTATGTTAATGACTGGCTGTGGTGGTGATAGTCAATTTGCTGAATCAGAAAAGAGCGGCAGCAGTGAGTTTCTGAATGTGTCCTATGACCCTACACGTGAGCTGTATGCTGAGTTTAATGAAAAATTTTCCGCTGAATGGAAGGCTAAGACTGGTGAGGTGATTAATTTCAATCAGTCACATGGCGGTTCAGGCAAGCAGGCTCGTTCAGTAGCAGAAGGGCTTGAGGCTGACGTTGTTACATTGGCACTTGCTTACGATGTAGATGAGGTTGCTAAGGCTGGCTTGATGGATAAGGACTGGCTGAAGAAATTCCCAGACAATTCCGCCCCATATACTTCAACAATAGTATTCCTTGTAAGAAAGGGAAATCCTAAAAATATAAGAGATTGGAATGATTTGGTAAGAGACGATGTTTCTATTATTACCCCAAATCCTAAAACTTCAGGCGGTGCCCGCTGGAATTACTTAGCGGCTTGGGAATATTTCAAGGAAAAGAACAATGGCGATGAAAATGCCGTTAAGGAAAATATAAAGAAGCTCTTTAAGAATGTTGCTGTACTTGACAGTGGTGCAAGAGGTGCTACTACAAGTTTCGTTCAGCGTGGTCAAGGTGATGTACTGATTGCATGGGAGAATGAAGCAATTCTTTCCAAAAAGGATGCACCTGATGATTATGAAATTGTAATTCCTTCCATAAGTATTTTGGCAGAGCCATCCGTTGCTATTGTAGATTCTGTAGTTGACCAGAAGGGTACAAGAAAATTAGCAGAAGCGTACATCAATTACCTGTATAGCCCAGAAGGTCAGGAAATTGCGGCTAAGAATTTTTATCGTCCACGCGATAAGGCGGTAGCAGAAAAGTACAAGAATCAGTTCCCTGCTTTGAAGCTGGTGACTGTTGATGAAGCTTTCGGTGGCTGGGCTAAGGCTCAGAAGGACCATTTTACAGATGGCGGTACATTCGACCAGATTTATGCTAAGTAATGATTAGCGGTTAGTGATTAGTATTTTGTGAATAGAAAGTAGTAAAGGATGGTAAAATATGGCGGCTTCAAAGAAAATAATTCCGGGATTTAGGTTTAGTTTGGGAATAACCATGTTTTACCTTTCCCTTTTGTTCATAATCCCTATGCTGGCATTTATCTTATATTCAAGCGGCATGGGAATGGATAAGTTTATTTCAGTCGTGACTGATGAGCGTATTCTGCATGGCTATTATGTCAGTTTCCTGTGTGCTTTTGTGGCGGCGGCTGTGAATGGTTTTTTCGGAATTATTCTTTCATGGGTGTTGGTGAGATATGATTTTCCGGGCAGAAAAATTCTTGACGGTCTTATAGATTTGCCTTTTGCCCTGCCTACTGCGGTAGCTGGTATTGCTCTTACCACTCTTTATGCAGAAACAGGCTGGCTGGGACAGATTTTCCATGAATTAGGTATTAAATCTGCATTTTCACCATTAGGTATTACTATTGCACTTATATTTGTCGGCATTCCTTTTGTCACAAGAAACGTTCAGCCAGTGCTAAGAGATTTACAGCCAGAAGCAGAAGAAGCCGCAAGATTATTTGGTGCAAGTGAGTTTACAATTTTTAAAAAGGTTATTTTCCCTGAATTATTAAATCCGCTTTTAACAGGTTTTGCTCTTGCTTTTGCCAGAGGTATTGGTGAATATGGAAGCGTAGTATTTATTGCAGGCAATACCCCTTTTGAAACAGAAATTGCTCCCCTGCTTATAATGACAAAGCTGGAACAGTTTGATTATGAAGGGGCGGCGGCAGTTGCTATTGTAATGATGCTTTTATCCTTTATGGTACTTTTAACAATTAATGGTTATCAGAGATATCGCTTAAAGAAGGAGGGAATTGCAGTATGAAGAAAGATAAATTAGTAAGAATAAGCCTAATCTTTTTAGCAGTAAGTTTTATCTTTATTATGCTGGTCTTACCCTTGCTTTTAGTAGCGAAGGAAGCATTAGCGAAGGGCTTTGCTGTGTATGCAAATTCACTGACAGAAGGTATTGCAGTGAAAGCTATGATACTTACTTTGGAAGCTACTGTGGCGGCAGTATTATTTAATACAATTTTTGGTGTTGCTTCTGCGTGGCTCTTGACAAAATATGATTTTAAGGGAAAAACTTTTTTAGCAAGTATTATAGATTTACCTTTTGCAATTTCTCCTGTGGTAGCTGGTTTGTTTTTCATAATGCTCTTTGGCAGAATGAGTCCGCTTTATCCTTTTTTGCAAGCGGAGCATATAAAAATAGTTTTTGCAATTCCGGGTATTATCTTAGCTACTATTTTCGTAACACTTCCTTTTATTACTAGAGAATTGGTGCCAGTAATGGAAGCGCAGGGACGTGATGAGGAAGAAGCGGCAGCAAGTATGGGAGCTGATGGTTTTACTATTTTTAGAAAGATTACCTTGCCAAATATAAAATGGGCGTTATTATATGGCGTGACTCTCTGTACTGCACGAGCCATGGGCGAGTTTGGAGCAGTATCAGTAGTATCAGGGCATATCAGAGGAAAAACGAATACCTTGCCACTTCATATAGAAATTCTTTACAATGAATATAATTTTACAGCGGCTTTTGCTGTTGCATCTGTATTAGTGATTTTTGCCATTATCATATTGATTGTCAGAAATTATATTGAGTGGCGCAGTAAAAAGAAAATTTCAGCAGTTTAAGGAGGCTTTGTTATGAGTGAATTTGAGGTAGAATTAAAAAATATAAATAAGTCCTTTGGCGATTTCAAGGCTTCCAGAGATATAAATTTTGGTATCAAAAAGGGACGTTTAGTAGGTCTTTTAGGGCCTTCTGGCAGTGGAAAAACAACTATCCTACGCATGATTGCAGGTCTTGAAAATCCTGACAGCGGTGATATTTTTATCGGTGGTGAAAGAGTAAATGATGTAGTAGCTGGCAAGCGTGGTATAGGCTTTGTTTTTCAGAGTTATGCATTATTCCGTCACATGACAGTTTTTGATAATGTAGCTTTTGGTCTTACCTTACTGAATAAAGATAAGGAATTTATCAATAAAAAGGTTAATGAGCTTTTGGAGCTGGTTGGTTTAGCAAAGTTTTCACACCGTTACCCAGCGGAATTATCAGGCGGTCAGAGACAGAGAGTAGCTTTTGCCAGAGCATTGGCACCAGAGCCTAAACTGCTTCTTTTGGATGAACCATTTGCGGCAATTGATGCCAAGGTAAGAAAGGAACTTCGCCAGTGGCTTAAGACTACTATTAATGAATTAGGCATTACAAGTATTTTTGTCACTCACGACCAAGATGAAGCTATTGAAGTAGCTGATGATATTATTATTACCAATAAAGGAAGAATTGAGCAGGTTGGTACTCCAGCAGATATTTATCGTGAGCCTAATACTTCTTTCGTAGCAGAATTTATTGGTGATTCTATCAGATTAGATGATATTTCAAAATTTAAGGGTTTTGATATTAATGAGGATAATACTTCTACGGAAGGTATTGGCGGAATTATCAGACCTGAATTTTTGGAAATTGCCGCTGATGAAAGTGAAGCTTCAATGCCTTTAGGTTCCGAAGAAGGAAAAGTTATTGCAACGTATTTCAGAGGAAATAATATACAGGTCGATTTAGAGGTAAAGGGAGAAATACTTCATGGCTGGCGCAGTCTTGAAAAGAAGCCTTTAAAGCGTGGGGACAAGGCACTGGTATTTATTCACAGAATTTATAGCTTCAAGAATAATCATACAACTATTTTAGAAAATAGAGGTAAATTAAAGGATTCTGTAATTATTTAAAGTGAGGGGATTGCAATGGAGAGAAGAACAGTAAATACGGATGTACTTATTGTAGGCGGTGGTACTGCTGGCTGTTATGCCGCAATTACCCTTAGCAATAATTCAGATTTAAAAATTCTGATTGCTGAAAAGGCCAATATAAAGAGAAGCGGTTGTTTAGCGGCTGGTATTAATGCCATTAATGCTTATATAGTGAAGGGCAGAACTCCACAGGATTATGTTGATTATGCAGAAAAAGATGCTAATGGCATAGTACGCCATGACCTGTTGCTTTCCGCGGCAGAGAATTTTAATGAGGTAACACATCACGTTGAAAAGCTTGGTTTGGTTATCTTAAAGGATGAAAATGGTGACTATGTAGCCCGCGGCAACAGAAACATAAAAATAAATGGTGAAAACTTCAAACCGATTTTGGCAAAAGCTGTAAAAAACAGCAAAAATGTAGAAGTCTTAAATAATGTAAATATTACAGATTTGTTAGTAGAAAATAATCAGGTTTATGGTGCAGTTGGTTTTTCTATAAAGGAAAATACAGCGTACACTATTACAGCAAAAAAGATAATTATAGCTACTGGCGGTGCGGCAGGTATTTATAAGCCAAATAATCCTGGTTTTTCCCGTCATAAGATGTGGTATTCTCCTTTTAATACTGGTGCAGGATATGCAATGGGAATAAAAGCAGGTGCCGAAATGACTAGCTTTGAAATGAGATTTGTTGCTTTGAGATGTAAGGACACCATAGCTCCAACAGGTACAATTGCACAGGGAGCAGGTGCTAAGCAGATTAATTCCAAAGGCTTTGTTTATGAGGATAAATACGGTATTACGACAAGCGAAAGAGTGTATGGCACTGTCAGGGAAAATCAGCTGGGAAATGGTCCATGTTATTTAAAAACATCGGCAATAGGTGAAGGAAATTCACAGGAATTTATTGCTCAGAAGGATGAAGCATTATTAAAGGCTTATTTGAACATGGCACCCAGTCAGACTTTGAAATGGATAGAAAGCGGTAAAAATCCGAGTGCGCAGGATGTGGAAATCGAGGGTACTGAGCCTTATGTAGTGGGCGGTCATACTGCTAGCGGTTACTGGGTAAATACCAGACGTGAAACCACAATTAAAGGTCTTTATGCGGCAGGAGATGTAGCAGGTGGATGTCCACAAAAATATGTGACAGGTGCATTGGCAGAAGGTAAAATTGCGGCACTGGATATTGTGGAAAAATGGACAGTTCAGGATGATTATGGACTGACAGCAGATTTGCAGGATAAGTCAGAGAAAATAGTAAAAAATTATGAAATTGCTTTGGCAGGAAAGCCTGTAAATCAGCAGTTTGATGTAGAACAGCTGGAAGAAGCTATGCAGAAGGTAATGGATTCCTATGCTGGCGGAATAACTGTAAATTATCAGTTTAATGAAAAACAACTTGCATTGGCAGATGAAAAATTATTGCAGTTACAGCAGTTAGCAATTAATTTGAGAGCAAAGGATTTGCATGAGCTGATGTTTATTTACGAATTAAAGGAAAGACTGCTTGTAGCAAGAGCATTAATCGCTCATCTTTTATCAAGAAAGGAAACACGCTGGCATACTTTTAATGAAAATCTCGATTATCCAGAAACTGATGAAAAATATTTTAAGTATGTAAATTCTATTTATGAGCATGGAAACTTTCATATAGTTTTGCGTGATATTGTAAAGGAGGCAGCTTATGAGCATCAGAATTAATCAGGAAAAGTGCATAGGCTGTGGCAGATGTGAAGGAGTATGCCCAGGTACACTTATTTGCTTAGAGAAGAAATCCGATGGAACGAAAAAGGCGAAAATGCTTTATCTGCGTGACTGCTGGGGCTGTGTATCATGTGTAAAGGAATGTCCTCGACAGGCGATTGAATTCTTTTTGGGAGCAGATATCGGCGGCAGGGGAAGTACCATGACAGTAACCAATGAAAAAGATATTCTTCACTGGAATATAAATAAATTTGATGGTACAAAGACAGTTATTGATGTAAACAGAAAAAACGCTAATAAATACTGATGAAAGGAAGATTGCAAATGAAACAACTTACTCATCTTGATGAGCTGGAAGCCGAGGCAATATATATAATACGTGAGGTAGCGGCAGAATGTGAAAACCCAGTAATGCTTTATTCTATTGGTAAGGACAGTTCCGTAATGCTTCACTTAGCTATGAAGGCATTTTATCCAGAGAAACCGCCATTTCCTTTCTTGCATGTAAATACTACATGGAAATTTCGTGAAATGATAGAGTTTCGTGACCGCCGAGCAAAGGAATTAGGCATTGAAATGCTGGAATACATCAATGAGGAAGGTGTAGAGCAGGGCATAAATCCTTTTGATCACGGTTCTTCTTATACAGATATTATGAAAACTCAGGCATTGAAGAAGGCTTTAAATAAGTATGGCTTTACTGCCGCTTTTGGTGGTGGCCGCCGTGATGAGGAAAAGAGCCGTGCCAAGGAGCGTATTTTCTCCTTTAGAAATAAATCTCATGCGTGGGACCCTAAAAATCAAAGACCAGAATTATGGAAGCTTTACAATACAGAAATAAACAAGGGCGAAAGTATTCGTGTATTCCCTATTTCCAACTGGACCGAGAAGGATATCTGGCAGTATATCAAGCAGGAAAATATTCCGATTGTACCTTTATATTTTGCCGCAGAAAGACCAGTAGTTTATCGTGATGGCAATATCATCATGGTGGATGATGAACGTATGCGCTTAGAGCCGGGAGAAAAACCAGAGATTAAAACTGTACGCTTCCGCACATTGGGCTGTTATCCACTTTCTGGCGGTATTGAATCAGAAGCGGCTACCTTAGATGAAATCATTGAGGAAACCTTAAGTTCCGTAGAATCAGAGCGTACCAGCCGTGTTATTGATAAGGATGGCGGTGCAGCCAGCATGGAGAAGCGTAAAAGAGAGGGTTATTTCTGATACGGTGTGAAATAGGAGGTAAAGGAATATGTCCAGTTTATTAAAATTTATTACCTGTGGCAGTGTTGATGATGGTAAATCTACTTTAATAGGTAATATTTTATATAATTCAAAGCTTTTGTATGCAGACCAGGAAAAGGCACTGCTTTTAGACAGCAAGATTGGTTCACGTGAAGGAGAAATAGATTATTCTCTGCTTTTGGATGGTCTTATGGCAGAGCGTGAGCAGGGAATTACCATTGATGTAGCATATCGTTATTTTAATACTGAAAAACGCAGTTTCATTGTAGCTGATACACCGGGGCATGAAGAATATACAAGAAACATGGCAGTGGGAGCTTCATTTGCTGATTTAGCCATAATCATGGTGGATGCCAAGCAGGGGGTACTGATTCAGACACGCCGTCACGCCCGTATTTGTTCTTTGATGGGAATAAGTCATTTTATTTTTGCTGTCAATAAGATGGATTTGTTAAATTATGACGAAAAGCGTTTCAGGGAAATTACAGCAGAAATTGACGAATTAGTTGAAGAGCTTAAGTTGCAGGATGTAGTGATTATACCTGTCAGTGCTACCGAGGGTGATAATGTAACAAAGAAATCTGCTAACATGAGCTGGTACGCTGGTGAGACTGTATTAGAGCATTTAGAGAACGTAGATGTTTTAAATAAGGTTGAAAATAATAATTTTTATTTACCAATTCAGCGAGTATGCCGTCCAAACCACAAATTCAGAGGTTTTCAGGGACAGGTAGAAAGCGGTGAGGTGAAAGTCGGTCAGGAGATTTTCGCCCTGCCAAGCAATGAGTCAGCTACCGTAAAGAGCATTCTTGTAGGCGACCGTTACGAAGATAGTGCCAGCAAGGGACAGGCGGTAACTATTCAGCTGGACCGTGAAGTAGATGTAAGTCGAGGATGTGTACTTTCTGACAGCACGGATATACCAGTAGTCAGAAATGTAAGTGTCACCCTCTTATGGATGGATGATGAGCCACTGACTGTGGGCAAGGAATATCTCATTAAATTAGGCACAAAGAAAATTGCTGGAATACTCAGCTCCGTAAGCTATAAAGTAGATGTAAATACTGGTGAAAAGGTAAAGGCAGACAGTTTGCAGAAAAATGAAATTGCACTTTGTCAGCTTGAATTTACCGAAAAAATTGTTGCGGATGTGTTTTTAAAAAATAGCACCTTGGGCGAGCTGATTTTGATTGACCGCGTAAGTCATGCGACCTCTGCCTGTGGTGTTGTGGAAACAGTAGAAAATGCCGAAGAGGAGGTTTATTTCTATAAGGATGACTTGAAGGCAAAGGGATATATTTTTGAAGAATTTTTCTTTAATTTGGAAAATGCCTTTTTGAAGCGTAAGGAATCCGATAATAAGTTTACTGTTGGCGATGAGGTGCCAGTTGTAGGAGAAAGCTTTAAATATCCTGATAACTTCGATATTTTGGCTGTTGAGGAGAAGCTGGTTGTTAAAATTCGTGACCGTAAGGTGGAAGATATCATTAAGCTGAAGGATTATGTTTATAAATATCTTCCTGTGCTTGATACAAGAGGATTTGCTCTAAGGATAACCGATCAGGCGGATTTGGATAATTTCCTCTATGAGTATCAGAAGGGGGATGAAGAGAATAAGGCTGCCCTGCATAATAAGTGGTTCCGTTTTGAAACTTACCGCAGAATAATCTGTACTGATAACTTCTGGACAATTTAATTAGTGACAATACCTGTGGATAAATGAAGTTCTGCAGGTATTTTTGTGCGTATATTTATCTTGTATTGTATTCTTTTTTATTGTATAATAAATTTATAACGACTAAGAGATGCCCCCACTTCTATAAGTGGCGGGTACCTTATTCTATAAACACGGTGGAGCATAT
>CALZDE010000020.1 GCA_945637225.1 uncultured Selenomonadaceae bacterium | reverse complement strand
ATGCTGAGGAAGCTAAAAAATATAATCAGTTGATATTAGTAGGACGTTTAGCTGAATATCGTTATTATGATATTGATGATATGGTAGAACGTGCTTTGCAGATTTATGAGAACGAGTTTACTAAATAATAATTAATTTTAAATTTTGCTATATGATGTAAATATAGTATGTTTGGACGGTATGTTAGTCATGCTGTCCTTTTTATTTTTTTTACTATGGAAAATATCTCATTAATATGGTAAAATAAGGAAAGATTAGGCTAATATTTCAGGAGGCTAGGTAATGGGACAGATTAAAATTGTTAAGGCACCTATCGAGGGTTTATATGTTATTGAGCCAGCTGTTCATGGTGACAGCCGTGGTTATTTCTCTGAAACCTATAATCAGAGGGATATGCAGGAAGCGGGTCTCAATATGGTTTTTGTACAGGATAATGAATCCATGAGTACAAAGGGTGTTCTGCGTGGCTTGCATTTTCAGAAGGAATTTCCACAGGGAAAGCTGGTTCGTGTTATCAAGGGGGCAGTTTTTGATGTAGCTGTTGACCTTCGTGCAGACAGTCCTACCTATGGCAAGTGGTACGGCATAGAGCTTACCGAGGAAAATCATAAGCAGTTTTACATTAGTGAAGGCTTTGCTCATGGCTTCCTTGTATTGTCTGATGAGGCTAAATTCTGCTACAAGGTAACTGATTTTTATCATCCTGGTGATGAGGGCGGTCTGGCTTGGAATGATCCAGAGATAGGTATCGAGTGGCCTCAGCTTGTTGGTGAATATAAGGGGTCTCCTTCCGGTGAAGGATATACTTTGTCTGATGGAACACCTCTTAACCTCAGTGACAAGGACCAGAAGTGGTCAGGTATCAAGGAAACCTTTAAATTTTAAGCTAAATGGAGATAGATAAATTATGAATATAGTTGTAACTGGTGGCGCTGGTTTTATTGGTGGCAATTTTGTATATTACGAGCTGGAAAAACATCCAGAGGACAAGATTATCTGTTTTGACGCTCTTACTTATGCAGGAAATATGGAAACCTTGGATGAGGCTATGAAAAATCCTCAGTTCGTTTTCGTAAAGGGCGATATTGCCAACCGCGATGATGTGGATAAGCTTTTTAATGAGCATAAGCCAGATATTGTTGTTAATTTTGCGGCTGAGTCCCATGTTGACCGTTCCATTGAGAATCCAGGCATTTTCCTTCAGACTAATGTACTTGGCACTCAGGTTTTGATGGACGCTTGCCGTAAGTATGGTATTAAGCGTTATCATCAGGTTTCTACTGATGAGGTTTATGGTGATTTGCCTTTGGATAGACCTGACATGTTCTTTACTGAGGAGACTCCGCTTCATACCAGCAGTCCTTATTCTGCTTCCAAGGCTTCTGCTGATTTGCTGGTAATGGCTTATCATCGTACTTATCAGCTCCCTGTGACTATTTCCCGCTGTTCTAATAATTATGGTCCATTCCATTTCCCAGAGAAGCTGATTCCTCTCATGATTATCAATGCTCTGCATGACAAGAAATTGCCTGTATATGGTGAGGGTATTAATGTTCGTGACTGGCTTTATGTAAAGGACCATTGTTCTGCTATTGATCTTATTATCCGAAATGGCAAGGTAGGCGAGGTTTACAATATTGGCGGTCACAATGAGAGACAGAACATTCAGGTTGTAAAGACCATTTTGAAGGAGCTTAATAAGCCTGAGAGTCTCATTGAGCATGTTACTGACCGTAAGGGACATGACCGTCGTTATGCTATTGACCCAACTAAGATTCACAATGAGCTTGGCTGGCTTCCAGCAACTAAATTTGATGATGGCATCAAGGCTACTATTAAGTGGTACTTGGATAATGAGGACTGGTGGCAGAGAATTGTCAGCGGTGAATATCAGAGCTATTATGAAAAGATGTACTCCAATAGATAAAATATAGACTGTATTTTTCGGGCTAATTGTGTTATACTTCATATGTATGTTTTGCGAACTGTATTTGTAAATATACGGTTCGTATTTTTTTGGGAGGTAGTCAGCTTGAGTAATAAAGAATTAATAAGTATCTCTTGGCAGATGGTCAAAAGATATTTTTGCAGTGAGGAAAAATGGAAGGTCAGAGGACTTTTAGGTGCCGTTATCGGTCTAAGTCTGGCACAGGTTTATTTGCTGGTGCTGTTAAATGGCTGGTACAATGATTTTTATGCTTCTTTGCAGGTGATGGATTACAGTCAGTTCTGGCCCCTTATCGGTGAGTTCAGTGCGTATGCGTTTATTTTTATTGTAGTAGCGGTATATGCTATCTACCTTCGTCAGATGTTGCAGATTAAATGGCGTACATGGATGACGGAGCGTTATCTTGACAGCTGGATGTCAAGGCAGACCTATTACCGTTTGCAGGTTTTAGGGAAAAATGATGATGGTACTTTGGATAATCCTGACCAGCGAATTTCTGAGGATATCAATCAGTTTATTTCTCTGTTTTTGCAGTTATCTTTGGGGCTTTTAAAGCAGGCTTGCACATTAGTGGCATTTGTTTTTATTTTATGGGATTTGTCAGGTATTTTAGAGCTTCCCGTAGGAGATACTGTAATTGGTGTTCCTGGCTATATGGTATTTGTTTCCCTGTTTTATGCTATTGTTGGTACGTACTTTGCCAATAAGGTTGGTCGTAAGTTAATACGTTTGAATTATGACCAGCAACGTTATGAAGCGGATTTTCGTTTTAACATGATTCGTGTACGTGAAAATGGTGAGAGTATTGCCTTCTATGGTGGTGAGGAACCGGAAAAATTAGGCTTTAAGGATAAATTTTCCATGGTTATTGAAAACTTTTGGCATTTGATGAACAGGACAAAGCTTCTTAATTTTTATGTCAATGGCTATGCACAGCTGGCGGTTATCGTTCCTCTTATCATGGCGGCACCTCAGTATTTTGGCGGTGCTATGAACCTTGGCGGACTCATGCAGACTATTTCTGCTTTTGGCAGGGTACAGGATGCACTTTCCTTCTTTGTAGATTCTTATGACAGCCTTGCTCAGCTTGTTGCTGTTATCCGCCGTCTTGGTGGCTTTACGAAGCACATGGAAGAAGTGGATGCAATAGAAACTAATTTTGTTCAGAAGAAATCTCTTGATGGTGATGTTCATCTGAATGATGTAAATGTAATGCTCCCTGATGGCAGGGTTCTTTTGCAGGACTTAAATATTAAGCTGAAAAAGAGTGCAAGACTGCTGATAAGTGGTGAATCCGGCTGTGGCAAGAGTACTCTTTTACGTGCTTTGGCTGGTATTTGGCCTTATGGCAGTGGTGAAATTTCTATTCCTGATGGGTGGAAGGTTCTTTTCTTACCACAAAGACCATATTTACCACTTGGAACGCTCAGACAGGCGATTTATTATCCACAGGAAGTACCAAAAACTGATGGTGATAATTTGAAGGATTTGCTGTATAAAATGGAATTGCCTGAGCTGGCTGAACGTCTTGACAATGTTGACGATTGGAGCCGTATTCTTTCACTTGGTGAACAGCAGAGAATTGCATTTATTCGTATTATTCTTTTTAAGCCTGATGTTTTATTCCTTGATGAGTCAACTTCTGCTCTTGATGAAAAGAGAGAATCATTAGTGTATGATACGATTTTTGAAACATTCCCAGAAATGATTACTGTAAGCGTGGGACACAGACCATCATTGCAGGAAAGGCACACACATATATTGAAAATATATGATAATGGTAAATGGGAAGTTAAGTCTTGACATCATATTTGTTTAGTGTTAGAATGAAATTAAATTGAAAGGCGGTGGGTATTATGAATGATAAGGAAACTATTAC
Source organism: uncultured Selenomonadaceae bacterium (assembly GCA_945637225.1). Taxonomy (GTDB): domain Bacteria; phylum Bacillota; class Negativicutes; order Selenomonadales; family Selenomonadaceae; genus CAMCDL01. The sequence continues at coordinate 12,801 of CALZDE010000020.1, read as the reverse complement.
AACTTTGATGACACAATTGAGTGATGTAAGACGTATACAGAATGCCGCTGACCGTGATGCAGAAATTGAGTATCAGGTAAAAATGTTAAAGGCTAAATTGGAAGCCTGCGGTGTTAATACTGAACAACTTTAATGGGTTATTTTTGGGGCTTGCTTCATTGTGGGGCAGGTCCTTTTTTCCATGCTTGCATTTCTTCTTGATTTTTGCTATAATATGAAGTAATTTGTAAAGTTAGAGGTAATCTTAGGCTGAATTTTCTTAAGATTACTAGGATAAAATATAGTTAAAGGTGATTAAAGATGTTTGATTCACTTTTAAAGGTGGGAATTGATGTAGGTTCGACCACCATTAAAGTGGTAGTTTTGGATCAGGAGCGGAATATTCAGTATCAGAAATATGCCCGTCACTTTTCCGAAATTAATGCAGTTTTGAAGGAAAATTTAGCGGCACTAAGCAAGGTCGTGGAAGGTAAGAAATTTTCTTTGGCTTTGACTGGTTCTGCTGGTATGGGTATTGCAGAGCGCATTGGGCTTCCTTTTGTACAGGAGGTTATTGCTTGTGCGGCGGCTGTAAAATCCATTATTCCTCAGACTGATACAGTAGTTGAATTAGGCGGTGAGGACGCCAAGGTTACTTATTTTGGTGAGGCTCCAGAACAGCGCATGAATGGTGTATGTGCTGGCGGTACTGGTTCTTTCATCGACCAGATGGCTTCTCTTTTGTCTACTGACGCTGCTGGCTTAAATGAACTGGCTGAAAATGGCAAGCAGATTTATACTATCGCTTCCCGCTGTGGTGTTTTTGCTAAGACGGATATTCAGGCGCTTATGAATGATGGTGCTTCTAAGGCGGATATTGCTCTTTCTATTTTTCAGGCGGTAGTAAATCAGACCATATCTAATCTTGCTCAGGGTCGCCCCATTAATGGCAACGTAGCATTTCTTGGCGGTCCCCTGCATTTTTTGCCTGCCCTGAAAAAGCGTTTCATAGATACGTTAAATCTTGATGATTCTCATGTGGTGAAGGTAGAGGAAGGCAATTACTTTGTTGCAGTAGGTGCGGCACTTTCTGATGAGGCTGAGGAAGTGACAATTCAGCAGTTAAATGAAAGTATCGAGAAGGCTGAAAAGGTCGTAGCTACAGAAAGCAAGCAGGCAGATTTCATTTTGTTTAAAAATCCTGCTGAATATCGTGAATTCTGTCACCGTCATGCTCAGGATAAGGTGCGCAAGGGTGATTTGGCTTCTTACAGCGGTCCTGTTTACATCGGCATTGATGCTGGTTCTACTACTACAAAATTGGTGGCTATTGGTGAAAATAAGGAATTGTTATATACTTCCTATGGCAGTAATCAGGGTTCTCCTTTGAATACTGTGGTTCGTGAGCTTAAGGAGCTTTATGGAGCTATCAACAAGGATACCTATGTTGCTTCCTGTGTTACTACTGGTTATGGCGAGGCTATTGTCAAGGCGGCTCTTCATGCTGACGGCGGTGAGGTAGAAACCTTTGCTCATTTGAGGGCGGCTCAGGAATTTTGTCCAGATGTTACCTTTGTAATGGATATTGGCGGTCAGGATATGAAGTGCTTCTATGTCAATAAGGGAAGTATTGGCAGTATTATTTTAAATGAGGCATGTTCAGCTGGCTGTGGTTCCTTTATTGAGAATTTTGCCCAGAGCTTGAAGCTTACCGCAGGTGAATTTGCCAGCAAAGCATTGGAATCACAAGCTCCTGTGGATTTGGGTACCCGTTGTACCGTTTTCATGAATTCCAAGGTAAAGCAGGCACAGAAGGATGGGGCGGCAGTAGGAGATATTTCTGCTGGTATTGCTCTTTCTGTTATCAAGAATGCTCTCTTTAAGGTAATGCAGTTAAAGGATGTAAGCTCATTAGGCGACCACATTGTAGTGCAGGGCGGTACTTTCTACAATGATGCAGTTCTTCGTTCCATGGAGCTTCTGCTGGAGAAAAATGTAATTCGTCCTGATATTTCAGGTCTAATGGGTGCTTATGGTGCGGCTATTCTAGCTATGGAAAGACGTAGCGAAAAATCCACTCTTTTAGGTGCAGATGAATTAGAAAATTTCTCTGTTAAGTCCAATTCCTTCCGCTGTAAGGGCTGTGGCAATTCCTGTCAGGTAACTGTGCAGATTTTCCCAGATGGCGGGCGTTACTTTACTGGCAACCGTTGTGAGCGTGGTGCTGGCAAGGAAAAGAAGGCAAGTACTGCACAGAATATTTATGCTTTTAAGTACGATAGATTATTTAATCATTATGAGTCCCTAAATAATGCTCCAAAGGGGAAAATAGGTATTCCTCGTGTGCTTAATATGTTTGAGGACTATCCATTCTGGCATACATTTTTTACGAAGCTGGGCTATGAGGTGGTTCTTTCACGCCAGTCTTCAGCAGAGCTTTATTATCAGGGAATGGCTACTATTCCTTCTGATTCTCTCTGTTACCCTGCAAAGCTGGTCCATGGTCATATACAGGATTTAGTGGATAAGGGAATAAAGAAGATTTTCTATCCTTGTCTCCCATACAATATGGCGGATAATGTTCATGCTTCGGATAACAATTACAATTGTCCTGTTGTGGCTTCCTATGCCGAAAATATCCGTGGCAATATGGATGTCCTTAGGGAAAAGAATGTTGAGTTCTTACAGCCATTTTTGCCTATCAATGACAAGAAAAGCATGATTAAGCGTCTTGCTGAGGAAAAGGCTATTACTGGTGGTTTCAGTAAAAAGGAAATTCAGCTGGCGGTAGAGTCTGCTTATGCGGAATTAGAGAATTATCGTGAGGAGGTTCGCCAGAAGGGTGCGGAAATTCTTCAGGAAGCCGAGGAAAAAGGTCAGCAGGTAATTCTTTTGGCAGGCAGACCATATCATGTGGATCACGAAATAAATCATGGCATACCGGAAATGATTCAGAGCTACGAACTGCCTATTATTTCTGAGGACGCTGTTTACCATATGCCTGTTAAGTCTGAGCCATTAAGCATTGTCAATCAGTGGAGCTACCATGCAAGGCTTTACCATGCCGCTCATTTTGTGGCAGAGCATGACAATGTGACGATGATTCAGTTCAGCTCATTTGGCTGTGGTCTTGACGCCATTACTACTGGTCAGGTTAAATCTATTTTGGAAGGTCACAACCGCATTTACACCATGATAAAGCTGGATGATGTCAGCAATCTTGGTGCGGCTAGGATAAGACTTCGTTCTCTGATTGCGGCTCTTGCCCGTAAGCAGAAGCTTCCTTATGAGGAAGTGATTATTCCTGAAAGACCAAAATTCACAGCTGAGTGTGTCAAGAAGCATACTATTTTTGCTCCACAGATGTCACCTATTCATTTTGACCTGCTTCTGCCAGTTTTCAGCAAGCATGGCTATAATGTCATCATTCCTGAAATGTTTAAGGACAGTGTGGATACAGGACTTCGCTATGTCAATAATGATATGTGCTATCCTGCTATCGTGGTTATCGGTCAGCTGATAAGTGCTATCAAGAAGGGAAAATGTGACCCTGATAATACATCTATAATGCTTTATCAGACCTGTGGTGCATGCAGGGCAACGAACTATATCAACGTGCTTCGCATGGCTTTAAAGGATGCAGGTTATCCACAGATTCCTGTGTTTGCTTTTTGGGGCTTGGAAACTGATGCCTTCCACATGAGCAGAGATTTGCTTTTGGATATCTTCAAGGCTGGTGTTTATGGCGATGTGCTGATGGCGGTAAGAAATCGCTGTCTGCCTTATGAGATAGAGAAGGGCTCTACGCAGAGACTTTATGACAAATGGCATGAAGTAATAATCGGTGAGCTGACAGATGGCAGTTACAGTAAATTTTCTAATAATATCAAGGCTATTATAGAGGATTTTGAAAAATTACCTATTCATGAGGATATGTGGAAGCCAAAGGTCGGCATAGTAGGTGAAATTCTCGTTAAGTATCATCCTGTGGCTAATAATCATTTGGAGAAGGTACTTATTGAGGAAGGTGCTGAGGTAGTAATGCCTGACCTGCTTGATTTCTTCCTCTACTGTGCTTATGACCCTATCGTTAAGAGAAAGCTTCTCGATGGTGATTTAAAGACTAAGCTTGTAGCACAGATGTTTATTGAACTGATGGAATTTTATCGCCGTCCTGTCCGCAAGGCAATGAAGAACAGCAAGCGTTTTAATCCGCCCCACAGTATCTATGATACGGCAAAGCTGGCGGAAAAGCATGTTTCTCTTGGCAATATGGCTGGTGAAGGCTGGTTCCTTACCGGTGAAATGGTGAAGCTTATCAAAGACGGTGTACCAAATGTGGTATGCTTACAGCCTTTTGGATGTTTGCCAAATCATATTACCGGCAAGGGCGTAATCCATGAGCTGAGAAGAAGTTATCCCGGTGCCAATATCCTTGCTATTGACTGCGATGCTGGTGCTAGTGAGGTAAATCAGCTGAACCGTATTAAGCTTATGCTCTCTGTGGCGAAGGATAAAAATCCAAATATTGCCAAAGATGTTGTCAGTAAATAATTTTTAAAATAAATATTTTTAGGAGTACAAGTCATGAATAAGAAAACTATGGCTGGTACTGCATTGGGAATAAGTTTACTAGGGGCGGCTTCAACTGCCCCTATTTCTACAGGCTCTTTTCTTGGCGGTCTCGTTCATCATGGCTTTTTAGCGGCCTCTATCGGTGGACTGGCAGACTGGTTTGCAGTAACAGCACTTTTCAGAAAGCCATTGGGCATTTCCTACCGTACAGAAATTCTTACCCGCAACCGTCAGCGTATCATGCAGGCGGTAGTTGATTTTGCAGGCAATGACCTCTTGAATGAAGATAATATCATGCAGTATGTGGAGCAGAAAAATCTGTCGGAAATGCTGGTGACTTACCTTGAAAGCAATGAGCGGAAAAACATAATGAATAATATTGATGTTATCATTTCAGAAACGCTCAATTCCCTTGATTATGAAATGCTGGCGAAAAAGATAGCACCTGTGATTTCTGCTCAGTTGCAGGGAAAGCAGGCAGAGATTTTAGCTTCTAATCTTACAAAAGAAATTCCAGTAGATATTGTAGCTAGGGAAATGCTTCCACTATTAGCAGATATTGTCAGAAAGCTTTTGGATAACGAAGATATTGAAATTATCATCAAGGAAAACTTAGCACAGGTACTTCATGATTATGAGGGAAATGGTGCAGGCCGAGCTTTTGTCATGGGGCTTATCGGCTTGGACGCTAATTCTCTTTGGAAGGTGCTAAGGGAAAAAGCAGAGGATTTTCTGAATAATTTGGATGAAGGTGATTCAGCAATTGAATTTTTATCCTCTCAGCTGACAAAAATAATTCAGAGTGAGTCAGTAAACAAGACTTTGACAGAATATATTTCTAAATCCGCAGAGCCAGCTTCAATTGAAAAAATTATTTTTGAATTTCTTGATAAACAGCTTCATCAGCAAAGTGAGCACTGGCAGGAGTACATTGGCGAATTGGCAGAGGAAAAATTAACGGAATTTTCTCGTAACAAGGAATGGCAGGCTATTGCAGACCGTTATATCAAGGAGTGGCTGAGAGGTCAGCTTCGCTCTAATCATCATGTGATTACTGGCATGATTGAGGAAAGATTAGCGGCACTTTCCGATGAGGAATTAGTGAGCTTTGTCGAGCCGAAGGTATCCGATGATTTGCAGATGATTCGTATCAATGGCTCTATCGTAGGCGGTATGGCTGGCATGGCATTATTTATCATTACGTATTTAGCAGGGCAGGTGTTAGCAAAATGATGTGGAGCAAATTAAATAAGGCGGATAAGACTCTGCTTTTTGCTGGGGCATGCTTCTTTTTCTTTTTGTGCTTAAATATTGAATATCCTGATAATGTTTTTGCAGAGGGGCTTCTTTTTTGCAGTGAGGCGGCTTTAGTTGGCGGTATCGCTGACTGGTTTGCGGTAACAGCCATTTTTGAGAAGCCATTAGGTTTTCCTTATCATACGGCTATTTTGCCACGAAGAAGGGAACAGTTTATTGAAGCAACAGGCAAAATGCTTCAGAAGGAATTTTTTTCAAGGAAGAAACTTTTGTCTAAGGTAAAGAAAATAGATTTTGTGGCTGTTTTTACGGAGTGGCTTCAGAAGGAAGAAAATGCCAAGTTTGTAGCGGACAGGCTTATTGATTTCTTTGAGGATATGAAGAAAAAGCATAGCGGGAAGATTGCAAAAAACTTTAAGGAAAGCTTTGATAATTATCCTGTAAATAATATGCTGAAATCCTTTGGTGAGGAATTAAAAAATCCTGAAAGTCCAAAAGGTGCAGAAGTGGCAGGCCTGCTTTTTACTAAATTAAGAGAATACGCTTCAACCCCAGAAGCAAAAAGCCGTATTGAAAATGCCCTTGAAGATTATCAGAACAGTAAATTGCAGGTGGCTGGCGGTATGGCGGCTATGATGGCAGGATTTGCTCAGTCCATGAATATGATAAATATTCCAGAGGCTTCCATGCTGGCTCAAAATCAGATGATTAGTCTTTTGGATAAGCTTTTGCAGGAAAATTCCGAGGAGCAGAGAAATCTTCTGTCTGCTTTGGGTGAGTGCCTGCTTGACTTTACAGAGGATGAGGAAAAGAGCCAGTCTATCAAGAGCTTATGGAGAAAGCTTGTCAGTGAGGATATCATTGAGAAGGGAATTTCTTCCATTACCATAGAGGGGGCAGGCAAGGACTCTCATACAGCTGATGATGTAAAGAAAATAGCGATGGATATTATCAGTCATTGGATTGCTATAATGTCCAAGGAAGAAAAGCTTCATAATGCAGTTAATAAACTGTTTTATGATGCCGCAGCCAGAAGTGTTTTGCAGGCGCAGGAGTTATTAGCTGAGATTGTCCGCAAGGTACTTTCTTCTCTTACGGATAAGCAGATAAATCACCTTGTTTATGATAAGGCAGAGCCTGACCTTTTGTGGATTCGCATGAACGGTTCTATTGTGGGCGCAGGTATTGGTGCTGTGATTTTTGCTGTTATGGCAATACTTTAAAATATTAAAAATTTTTAGTTATTTACAAAATACAAGCAGGATTTTTAGTAGTTTTAGGAGAAATATAAAAAGGGTAAAATGGTTTTGTAAGATTAATTTCTAGCAATGGGTTTATTATAGGGGAAGTGAGCCCTGGGCTGATGAAGGGATTGAATAAAATGAAGAAAAAATTTGTTATAGGCCAGGTCGTCAGTACTGCAATAGGCTGTGGCATTGGCGTAGGAATTTCGGTTTTGGCTGGTTCCTTTGTCGGAGTAATAGCAGGTGTAGCTGTGGGCGCTGGCATTAGTGCAGTTGCAACAAATAAAATGGCTGATGAACCTGTTATTAGCAAAGAAGCACCTTTAGTACCTGCTCCGGTAAAGGCTGACAGAAGCGTTCAAAATGACAGGGCCGCTCTTTTAGATGAGCTGGATAAAAATATTTTGGAAATTTCTGAGGAAGTATCCTTTGCAGCACAGCAGCTTATCTGGGGCATGAGAGAAATTGGCGTAGCATTAGGCAAGATTGATGCTTTGGCTAATCAGGTGAGCAATCAGTCTATTAATAATGCCACTCATTTGGAGGAAGCTACTGCTAATGTAGCAGAAATTGCCAGTGCGGCTAATCAGGTATCAGAGACAGCGGCCAGCAGTTTAGAAAAGTGCAAATCATCTACTTCGTTAGCTGCGAAACATAGAAATGATATAAATGAAGTAAGTGCAGCTATTAAAAATGTAGGTGCTGTAGTAAAGAATGCAGTTGATAGTATTGATGAGCTGAATAAGGCTTCGGAAGAAATTACAAGCTTCGTAGAGAAAATCCGCGGTATAGCAAGCCAGACTAACCTTTTGTCCCTGAATGCAGCTATTGAGGCCGCAAGAGCTGGTGAGCATGGCAAGGGCTTTGCGGTAGTTGCGGAGGAGGTTCGCAAGCTGGCAACTGATTCTGAGGAAACTACCAAGGAAATTGAGCATATCGTAAAATCCATTAACGATACTACCGCTAATGTAACAGAACGCATGAAGCAGGGCAGTGATAGCTTGCAGACCGTAGAAAACCTGGCTAGTGAATCTGCTACTGCAATGCATGAAATGGTAGAGGATATTAATACCATAGAGAACGTAGTAGGCAGACTGTGCAGTATGTCCACCAGACAGCGTGATACAACTGATGAAATGTCCAAGGTTATTGAGAATATTGGCCATTCTACTACCAAGATTGCTGGCAGTACCAAGGAGACCAGTGAACGTATTGCAAAACAGCAGAGTAATATGGGTACGCTGGAATCTTCAATCAGTAATCTTAATAATATTTCCCGTAATCTTCACAATGTCGCTTTGGAGTTTAAGAAGCCAAATGAGCTGAGCTTTTCCCTTTATCCTATGAAGGCTCCAGAGGTAATCAGAGAAATATATGTACCTATTATTGAGCGTGCTATGGAAAAAATTGGCTATAAGGCTAGATGTTACATGCTCAGTGAGGACGAAGTGGAAAGGGATTTAATCAGCGGTCATGCTGATTTCAGCTGGCTGACCCCTTCACATTATGTAAGTGTACGTGAGCAGATAAATATTACCCCAATGATAACACCAGCAGTTGATGGTGCTACAAGCTACAATGGTTTTATCTTTGTCAGAAAGGACAGCCCATATCAGACCTTAGAAGACCTGAAGGGTGTAAGATTTGGTTTTGTGCATAAGAAATCAGCCTCCGGCTATGCTTATCCAAAGGCGGCTCTGCTTGATGCTGGCAAGGATCCAGATAAATTCTTTGGCAGTGTTAAGTATATGGGAAGTCATGAGGCAGTAATTGAAGCAGTTCAGAAGGGCGAATTGGATGCTGGTGCAACATATACATTCTTCCTGGTACCAGGTTCAGAAGAGCAGATGAGAATTATCTTTGAGACAGCCCCAATTCCAAAGGAGACTCTTGTTGCTGGTGCACATATTAAACCAGAGTTGGTGAAAGCTATGACTAAGGCTCTGCAGGAGGTTACACCAGATGATCCAGTAGCAGGCCCAGGTATGCGCCATGAGCGTTACAGTGAGATGGTGCCAATTAATGATGAAGCCTATGACGTAGTAAGAAAAGCTAATAAGATTATCGCAGAAAGTTAAGAAATTTAAAAGGCTCTGAGTTTTGATTTTAGCTCAGAGTCTTTTTATTGGCAATATTAATTTGTAAAGTAAATTTTAAACGAACTGAAAAGCGGTGGAGGAGGTAAGATATTTTAGTAATTTCTGTTCTTCCTCATTAAGTGAAGCTATTACATTAACTCTTTCATCAGCAGGCAGGTCGCATTTTAAAATCTGCATTTCGCCCATGTAACGCTGATAATTTACATTATCCAAAGTAATATCTCCCGCTCTTCTTGCAACGGTATTTTCAGGGCTGACAGTGAGATTATTTTTCTTGCAATAAATACGGCATTCCTCAGCACGGAAGCAGTCTCTTGCCTCATCAGCACGTGTATGATAGCACTGACGCAGAAGCTCCATAAGTTCAGGATTTTTTGTTTTTATGTCAGCACGTAAATTTACCTGATGAGCAGGCATAAGAGAAAGAAGCTTTAATTCTTCTTCGCTAGGAAGGCTGTCACCTACGAAAACATCATCGATACCCATAGCAATGAGGTGACGGAGGGCAAAGTCAAAACTGCAGGTGCGGTGTTCCTCTAATGTAGGGAGACCAGCCTTAATTGGGGAACGGGGGCGGTTCATGCTAGGTATGAAGGCACCTGTTTTTATTCCGTACTCATGGAGAAGCCAGTTCTTTTCAATACAGAATTTTTCAGAGATACCGGTATTTTCACGTGGATAAAAGTTATGCAGGGCACTGATATTATTAAATGCCGCATTATTTTCTTCCAAATTGATCATAAGGGATTCGGTGCAGGTGGAAGCGTTTAACTGAACCTTTAAGCCATAAGGATTACGGCTGAGAGCGGCAATTTCTAAAGGGGAAAATCCATCATCAAGCCGTATGGTAGTAATGCCAAGCTTAGCAATAGAAGCATAATCAATTGCTTTACTGCCCATGCCGAGAATTTCCATGGTATTAGGAGAAATATCTGAAATGATATCAAAACCTAACTCTTTAGCTGATTTTAAGGTTGCCTGTGCTTCGGCTTTAAATTTTGCGGTATCTGTTTCGGGAATGTGAAAGGAAGTGAAAATACTTTTTATACGCCAGTCAGCGGCATCTTTTATGAGCTGTAAATTTTCTTCTAGGGTATTATCAAGACCTATATAAATAGAAATACCAGCTTTCATGATAAATCATCTCCCATGCAAATATTAATAACACTGAATTATTCTTCAGGCGGATCATCAAAGCCGATGAACCATGTAGCAATAAAGCCAGCAATATAAGCAGTAACGAGTCCCATTAAATAAACAGGAATATTATTGGTAAGAGCGGCGAGTGGCAGTCCCGAAACACCCATACCGTAACTACCTACGACAAACATTGCCTGTACTGCACCACCGAAGGCACCACCTATGCAGGCACCGATGAATGGCTTGAATAGTGGCAGGGTAACACCGTAGATAAGAGGTTCACCAACACCCATTAAACCAATAGGCAGGGCAGTAGCGATTGTTTTCTTAAGGAATTTATTTTTTGTTTTGAAGTAAACGGCAAATGCAGCACCTACCTGACTACCGCCAGCCATTGCAAGAATAGGGAGAAGAATATTAATCCCCAAGCTTTCAAAAAGCTGTGCATGAATTGGAGTCATAGCCTGATGAATACCCATCATTACCACAGGAAGCCATATACCGCCAAGAACAAATCCAGCAACAGCACCACCAGCGTTTATAAGAGCCATTGAGCCATCACCAAGAGCATTTGCAATGACACCGCCGATAGGCTGAAGTATGAAAATAGACGCAAAACCGCTCACAACCACAGTAACTAATGGGGTAATGAGAAGGTCAACCATGCCAGGGATAACCTTATGCAGACGTTTTTCCAGTACTGCCGCCAGAGCTGTTACCATGAGAACGGCAATAATGCCGCCACGGCCAGGCACGAGATTTTCACCATAAAGCTGAATATTAGCTAATCCAGGCCCAGAGATGACGCCAGCTAAAATACAGCCAATAATCGGAGAACCGCCAAAGGTTTTAGAAGACTGAATACCTACGAAAATATTCAAGCCAAAATAGATGGCACTGCCCATTACACCAAGCATTTTTATCCATTCAAGGTCAGCCATGGCAGGATTGAATTTCAGAAGAATATTTATAATACCTGTAATAAGACCGCAGGCAATCCAGCCGGGAATCATTGGAATGAATATGGAAGCAATTTTTTTCAGCAAAAGCTTAAAAGGAGTAGCGTTCTTTGCTCTAATCTGTTCGTGAAGCTCCTTGCCGTCACCAATTTTAGCTTCGTTGGCCATTGAGGATAAGTTATTAGGTGAAGGGATGGAGTCCTGTACAATGATGTTTTTTAATTCATCAGCAACTTTTGATGAAACACCCGGACCAAGAATAATTTGCAGTTCATCAGATTTGTTATTAATCCCCAATACGCCATTTAATTTTTTTAGCTGAGAAAGCATTTCATTATTTTTTTCCTTCAAAACGAGACGGATACGAGTCATGCAGTTTTCAGCAGTGACAATGTTTTCCTTACCGCCGATTGTTTTGTAAATATCGGCCGCTAATTTCTTTTCCATTTATTTATGAACCTTTCTTTAATTGATTTATTTGTTCAGAGCCTCACGCAGATAACCGTTGCTAGCGGAAAGAAGCTCTGTAGCATGGTCGGCAGAAATGTTTTTTAAAATCATGAGAATAGCGGTTTTGGCTTTTCCATTTGCTTCATCCAAAGCCTTTATTGCCGTATCACGCTGACAGCCAGTAGCCTCCATGACAATATGACGGGCACGCTCGGCTAATTTTAAATTAGTAGCTTTTACGTCAACCATCAGATTACCATAAACCTTGCCCAGCTTTATCATAGTGCCGGTAGAAAGCATATTTAAAACCATTTTTTGTGCTGTGCCAGCCTTTAAGCGGGTAGAACCGGTGATAACCTCAGGGCCAGGAGTTACGCAAATGGTAATATCAGCTACCTCTGACATAGGAGAGTTTGGACTGCAAGCCACCGCAATAGCAGGAGCACCAAGTTCTTTAGCAAATTTCAGTCCGCCGATGACATAAGGGGTACGTCCCGAGGCCGCTACACCGACGAGAACATCATTGGAAGTAAAGCCACGTTCCTTCATATCAATAACAGCTAATTCCTGTGAATCCTCAGCACCTTCTTTTGCTTTGAAAATAGCATCATAACCGCCAGCGATAATTCCCTGCACTAATTCAAAATCCACGCCAAAGGTAGGCGGACATTCCACTGCGTCGAGAATACCAAGACGCCCAGAAGTGCCAGCACCAATATAAAAAAGATGTCCACCCTTCTGCAATTTATCAGTAATTACATCAATAGCAGAAGCAATGGATGGGAGAGCCTTTTCTACTGCAAGAGCAACAAGCTGGTCCTGCTGATTTATGGTACGCACCATTTCAATAGTAGAAAGAGCATCAATATTGGAAGTAGCAGAATTACGTTTTTCAGTAGCTACATTATCAAGATTAATGATATTAGTATCCATAATTAAGAAACCTCCTTTTCATTGTAATATTATAGCACACATCAATACTAAAACACAAAATACTGAAATTTTTTTAGATTTTTTAAAAAAAGGTATTGACAAGGTATGTTCATTATGATATTATATACAAGTCGCTTCGGTACGGACCTGATGGACAGTACATGA
>CALZDE010000019.1 GCA_945637225.1 uncultured Selenomonadaceae bacterium | reverse complement strand
TTTGCAGATAATAATTTTTTTTGATTTGGTAATATATTTTCATCATAAATTTTAATTAAAAGAAAAATAAGTATTGCAAAATCTGTTATATTCTTGTATATTATATTGAAGGAAAGTTAAATCAATGAATAATTTTAGAAATAATTTAGGCGACACTGAAAAGTTTTATCGAGCAGCATGGCAAAGTCTTTCTGCCAATGGAAGCAGGCAAGTGACAGCACTATTAGATTTTTTTGGCTCTGCCAGAGAAGCTTGGGAAGCACAGGATGAGGAAATAAGGAAAGTAAAGCCGTTTCAAGGCAGGAGCGGTACAGCTATTCTATCCAAAAGACGCAGTAACAGAGATTATCCGCAGGAGCTTCAGGAAATTTGTGGTGAAAAGGGGATAATGGTATGTTCCGTAGAGGAAAGTAATTATCCTTCACTTCTTCGTCATGTAGCATGTCCGCCCCATGTACTTTTTTACAAGGGAAAAATGAAGGCTGACAGAAAGAGGATTGCTCTGGTGGGTTCCAGAAAGGTAACTCCTTATGGAAAAGCGGCGGCAGAGCTTTTGGGCAGGGAACTGGCGGCTCAGGGTATCAGTGTAGTCAGTGGTGGTGCTTATGGTGTGGATACCGAAGCGCACAAAGGGGCTTTAAAGGCTGGTATTACAGAAGCGGTACTGGCATGTGGCTTGGATAATCCTTATCCAGCGTCAAATAGAAAGCTTTTTGAAGAAATAACAGAGAAAGGCGCCCTCATTTCCGAATATCCTCCGGGAACGGCTCCCATGAAGGTGTTTTTCCCTATCAGAAACAGGATTATCAGTGGTATGTGCCGTGGTACTGTCGTGGTGGAAGCGGCGGAAAAAAGCGGTTCCCTTATCACAGCAAATTTTGCTTTGGAAGAAAACAGAGATGTTTTTGCCATACCGGGAAGTATATTTTCACAGAGCAGTCTCGGCTGTAACAGGCTTATACAGCAGGGTGCAAAGCTGGTGACAAAGGGCAGGGACATACTTGATGAGTACGAGGACTGGCAGAATGATTGTCAGCTTAGTCTCTTTGAAATGCAGTCAAATGAATCAATTACTCAGGAGGAGGAGAGGATTTTAAATCTTCTTACGCCTGATGAACCTTTATCCATAGACGAAATCATATACAGGCTAGAGCAGGGCAGTGCAGGGACAGTAGCAGGAATACTTCTGCAGCTGGAATTGCAGGGATTAGTCCAACGCCATCCGAGCGGAGGTTATACTGCAAGGCGATAGTCTCGAATGAAAGGAATGACCTTTTATAGTGGCTACTAAAAAAGAAAAAGAAACAAATGAAGAAGTAACAAGCAAGAAGGCAGCTACTGGTAAGGCTACCACGAAGAAGAAAACAGGCAAGACAGCAGGTACCAGAAAAAAATCAGCAAGCATGGCTGACAAAAAGCTGGTACTGGTAGAGTCTCCTACTAAGGCTAAGACCATCGAGAAGTATCTGGGGAAGGGCTTCGTAGTCAAGGCTTCTATGGGACATTTGCGTGATTTGCCTAAGAGTCAGTTCGGTATTGATGTGGATAATGACTTTGCACCGAAGTATATAAATATTCGTGGCAAGGGCGACATCATTAACGACCTTAAAAAGTCTGCTAAGAATGCCGCTAAGGTTTATCTGGCAGCCGACCCTGACCGCGAAGGTGAAGCAATAGCGTGGCACTTGGCTTATATTCTGGGCGTAGATGATAAGAGTCCCTGCCGAATTGTCTTTAATGAGATTACCAAGCCAGCCATTCAGGAGGCCGTAAAGCACCCACGAAATATCAACATTGACATGGTTGACGCTCAGCAGGCAAGACGTATGCTGGACAGAATTGTAGGCTACAAGCTTAGTCCGCTTCTTTGGCGTAAGGTAAGAAAGGGACTTAGTGCAGGCAGAGTGCAGTCTGTTACAGTGAAGCTCATCTGTGACAGGGAAAAGCAGATTCAGGAGTTTAATCCTGAGGAATACTGGACTGTGGCGATGAAGTTCCGCAAGAACAAGTCCAATCTATTTGAAGCAGAGCTGACCTATGTAGATGGCGAGAAGATAAGCATTCATAACGAAAAGGATGCTATTTGGATTGATGAAGAAATCAAAAATACCAGATGGCAGGTAACAGAGGTTAAGAAGAAGCAGAGAAGCCGTAAGCCGGCAGCTCCTTTTACCACCAGCAGTCTTCAGCAGGATGCGGCCCGCAAGCTGAATTTTACTTCACGCAAGACCATGATGGTAGCACAGCAATTGTATGAAGGTATTCCTTTGGGCAGAAAAGGCCCTGTTGGTCTTATCACCTATATGCGTACTGACTCTACCAGAATTTCTGAATTGGCACAGAACGAAGCTGTTGAATACATCAAGGCAAAGTATGGTGATGATTATGTGCCAGAAAAGCCAAATGTCTACAACGCCTCCAAGAAGGCACAGGATGCACATGAGGCTATCCGTCCAACTAATGTAAGCCTGTCACCAGAGGAAATAGAGCCACATCTTGAAGCAGACCAGTTGAAGCTTTACCGCTTGATTTGGCAACGTTTCTTAGCCAGTCAGATGGTGCCTGCTCTCTATGATACCTTATCTGTAACACTGGAGAACAATTTGCCAGTTTCAAATGAAAAAAGATATGCTGAAATAAGTCCTTTAAAATTAAAGGGTAAGGCTTCAGGCTCCCGTCTGAAATTCGCTGGCTTTACAGCAGTATATACCTCTGCTGACGGAAATGAAAAGGATGTTATACTGCCTGAATTAGCTGAAGGTGATGAACTTACTCTTCATAAGTCCACACCAAGCCAGCATTTTACCGAACCACCACCACGCTACAATGAAGCTTCTTTGGTTAAGACATTGGAAGAAAAGGGAATTGGACGTCCTAGTACCTATGCGGCTACCATTGATACTATTACAAAGCGAGGTTATGTAATGCGTTCCCAAAAGCAGTTTGTGCCTACGGAATTAGGTGAACTGGTCATCGAAATGATGGAGGAATATTTCAAGGATATCATAGATGAAAAGTTTACTGCTGATATGGAGAATGAACTTGATAAAATTGCCGAGGGTGAAGTAAAGAAGAATGACCTGTTAAGAGATTTCTATGTACCTTTTGCAGAAACTTTGGCAAAGGCTGATGAGGCTATCGGTCATGTAGAACTTCCAGTGGAAGTAAGTGATGTTCCTTGTGATAAATGTGGCCGTCTCATGGTAATTAAGTTAGGCCGTTATGGTAAATTCCTGGCTTGTCCTGGTTTCCCTGATTGCCGTAATACCAAGCCTATTTTGAAGGATACAGGCATTAAGTGTCCTAAGTGCGATGGTACTATCGTAGAGCGCAAGGGCAGAAAGCGTGGCAGAAGCTTTTATGGCTGTAAAAATTATCCTGACTGTGATTTTGTCAGCTGGGATACTCCACAGCCAGAGCCATGTAAGGAATGCGGTGCACTCATGCTGAAGCACTCAACCAAGAATGGTGCAGGTATTATTTACTGCTCCAATGATGATTGTGAAAGCCGTGTAGACCATCCTATTAACAGGGAACTGGAGAAGCGGAAAAAGCGTGAGGAAGCAGCAGCGGCAAAGGCAGAGCAGAAGGCGATTGAGGAAGCTATGAAGGCCGATTTATCTGATATGGAAGAAAAAGAATAAATGACTATGAATAATATTGAAAAAGTAATTATCATCGGTGCTGGCATGGCAGGAAGTGAAGCCGCATGGCAGGTTGCCAATCGTGGTATCAAGGTGGATTTGTATGAAATGCGCCCTGTGAAAAATACACCTGCTCACAAAACCGATTTATTTGCAGAACTGGTATGCAGTAATTCCCTGCGTGGTGCTGGCATGGAAAATGCCGTAGGTGTACTGAAGGAAGAAATGCGCCGTCTGGGTTCTGTTATCATGGAAGCGGCTGACGCAACCAAGGTACCGGCTGGTGGAGCATTGGCAGTAGACAGAAAGGGCTTTAGCCAGTATATTACCGACAAGGTAACAAATCATCCGAATATAAATGTTATCCATGAGGAGCTGGAAGAAATTCCTTATGAGGAAAATGCCCTGACTATCGTAGCCAGTGGTCCTCTTACTGCTGGCAAGCTGGCAGAAAACATCGGTGAGCTGATGGGACAGAAGTATTTTTACTTCTATGATGCCGCGGCACCTATTGTTACATTGGAATCCGTTGATATGACAAAGGCATGGAAGGCTTCACGTTACAATAAGGGCGAAGCGGCGTATATCAACTGTCCTATGAACAAGGAGGAATATCTTCATTTCTGGAATGAGCTGGTAAATTCCGAAAAGGCAGAGACGCATAACTTTGAGAAGGAAGTTTTCTTTGAGGGCTGTATGCCAGTAGAGGAAATGGCTTCCCGCGGTGAAGATACCCTGCTCTTTGGCCCGTTAAAGCCAGTGGGGTTAGAAAATCCTGCTGATGGCAAGCTTCCTTATGCAGTGGTCCAGCTTCGTCAGGATAATGCAGATGGAACTCTTTACAACATTGTAGGTTTTCAGACACATCTTAAGTGGGGCGAGCAGAAAAGAGTTTTCGGTCTTATTCCGGGCTTAGAAAATGCAGAATTTGTCCGCTATGGCGTAATGCACAGAAACACATTCATCAATTCACCTGAGAAAATGCGTCCTACCTTGCAGTTTAAGGATAATGATAAATTGTTCTTTGCAGGTCAGATGACAGGCGTTGAGGGGTATGTGGAGTCAGCTTCATCAGGTCTTGTAGCAGGTATCAATGCCGCACGTATCTGTCAGGGCTTAGAGCCAGTGGTATTCCCAGCGGAAACTGCTCATGGTTCTTTATGCCATTACATTACTACTGCTCCTGCAAAGCATTTTCAGCCTATGAATGTCAACTTCGGCATTATGAGCCCAATCAAGGAACGCATTCGTGACAAGAAGCAGAAGAAGATGATGATTGCAGAACGTGCATTAAGAATGTTAGAAGAATTTAAACAGGAAAATAATATTTGAGGTACAGATTATGAGTGATAATATGCAGTTTCATGCCACTACTATTGTGGCAGTAAAACATAATGGGCAGACTGCTATTGCTGGTGATGGTCAGGTGACTTTTGGTCAGGCTACTATCATGAAGGGAAATGCCCGCAAGGTACGTACCCTTTATCATGGCAAGGTACTGGCTGGTTTTGCCGGCTCCGTAGCAGATGCGTTTACCCTTTTTGAAAAATTTGAAGCCAAGCTTACCGAGTACAATGGCAATCTGATGAGGGCTTCCGTAGAATTAGCCAAGGACTGGCGTACTGACAGAGTGCTTCGCAAATTAGAGGCACTGCTTTTGGTAGCGGATAAGGATACCCTGCTCATGCTTTCCGGTAACGGTGAGGTAATTGAGCCAGAGGATAATGTAGGCGCTATCGGCAGTGGTGGTTTCTATGCTCTTTCTGCGGCACGTGCTATGACTCGTCATGCCAAGGATATGACCGCGGCAGAAATTGCCAAGGAAGCATTAAATATTGCCGCTGATATTTGCGTATACACAAATCACAACATTCGTGTTGAAGAATTGAAAGAGGAAGAATAATTATGGAGTTAACTAATAATCAGACACCACGAGAAATTGTGGAAGAATTAGATAAGTATATCGTTGGCCAGAAGAATGCAAAGCGTTCTGTTGCTATCGCTCTCCGTAATCGCTGGAGAAGCCGTCAGCTGGACAATGACAGCATGAAGGATGACATTATTCCAAAGAATATTCTGATGATAGGTTCTACCGGTGTCGGCAAGACTGAGATTGCCCGCCGTCTGGCAAAGCTGGTAAAGGCACCTTTTATCAAGGTAGAGGCTACCAAGTTTACTGAGGTAGGCTATGTTGGCCGTGATGTAGAGTCCATTATCCGCGACCTGACAGAGACTGCTATCCGCATGGTACGTACTGACCGTTTGCAGGATGTACAGGAAAAGGCGGCTGAGATGGCTGAGGAACGCATTCTCGATGTGATGGTTCCTGAAAATAAGAAGAAGATTACCAATCCTTTTGGCCAGCTGTTTGGTGGCGGTGACGATGATGAGGAAGAAGAAAAGTCCGCTGAGGAGCCAAAGCAGTATCAGGCAGGCCGTGAGTGGTGCCGTAAGAAGCTGAAGGCTGGCGAATACGAGGAAAACATCATTGAAATTGATATTGAGGATAACGCTAAGCCTATGGTTGGCATGTTTGCTGGCTCCAGCCTTGAAGGTATGGGCGATAATCTGCAGGACATGATTGGCAATATGCTCCCAAAGAAGCGCAAGAAGCGCAAGGTTACTGTAGCTAATGCCCGCAAGCTGTTCCAGCAGGAAGAAGCTATGAAGCTTGTGGATATGGAGGAAGTAACAGAGGCGGCAGTAAAGGCAGCAGAAAACAGCGGTATCGTTTTCCTTGATGAAATTGATAAGGTTGCAGTTGCCGGTGACCGTGGCGGCCATGATGTTTCCCGTGAGGGGGTACAGAGAGATATTCTCCCTATCGTTGAAGGTTCTACCGTCATGACTAAGTATGGCCCAGTAAAGACCGACCATATTCTCTTTATTGCGGCAGGTGCATTCCATACTGCAAAGCCATCTGATTTAATTCCAGAGCTTCAGGGCCGTTTCCCAATCCGCGTGGAATTGCAGTCCTTGAAGAAAGAGGATTTCAAGCGTATTCTCGTAGAGCCACAGAATGCTCTGATTAAGCAGTATAAGGCACTGCTTTCTACCGAGGGCGTTGAGCTTGAATTTACTGATGATGCAATTGACAGGCTGGCACGTTTGGCATGTGATGTCAATGAGCAGAATGAAAATATCGGTGCCCGCCGTCTTCACACCATTTTGGAAAAACTTTTGGAGGAGCTTTCCTTCGATGCTCCTGATTTGGAGGATAAGCACGTAGTGGTAGATACCGCTTATGTTGACAAGGCACTGAAGGACATTGTTGTTAATCAGGACCTCACTCAGTTTATTCTGTAACGACTAAGAGATGTCCCCCACTTAATCTGTAACGATATTTCATAAATTAATAAATACAGTTGTTTTTCTTGAAAATTTTTTGAAATTGTCTGAAAAATGACTGTATTTTTTTATTGTTTTGTGTTATAATAGAGAATAGAATATTCTGAATGCTCACATGAGTGCAAAGGAGCGAAATTGAAATGGCGACATTATTGGAGAGGACAAGGGAGATAAACAACCTTCTGCAAACTTTTGAGGAAATAGAATACGACAGTATTGCCAGAGTTATAAGCAACATCATTAAGGCAAATGTTTATATTGTAGGGTTAGATGGTACTATTAAGGGCAACGCTTTTCTTGACGGATTTGAATGCGATATCATGCTGGACAAGGTAGTAGATCAGGGACGTTTCCCACGCAGTTATTCAGAAATGCTGCTGACTTTTAGTGAGACAGCTCCTAATAGACGTTCTAAGACCGGCAACTGTGCCTTTGCTGACCATACTGCCTGTGTATACAGTGGCAAGAGTACCACTATCGTACCTATTTACGGAGTACGTCAGCGCATTGGTACTTTGGTGGTAGCTAAGTATGGCGAGGATTTCACTGATGATGACCTGCTTTTGGCTGAGTATGGTGCTTCTATCGTAGGCATGGAGCTTCTGCACGAGGAAAATGCTCTGCGCGAGTCACAGAAGGAAGAAGAGGAAGCGGTTCTCCGTACCTTGAAGGCTATGTCCTTCCATGAACAGCTGGCAGTAGTAGCTATTGTAAAGCAGTTAGAGGATAATGACCTGTTCCGCTTCAGCATTGTCTTTGAGGGCGATAACATCATATTGCAGAGATTGAAGGATGATGAGGGCGTTGTAGCTACAGAGATTTTCCTCATGTGGAATATTACACGTTCTGTTATCGTAAACTCTATCCGCATGATGCAGGTAGCTAAGGTAGTTTCTTCTAAGTCAATGGGCATGAAGGGTACCAGGCTTACTATCATCAATAATAAGCTTCGTTCCATGATTGAGGATTTTGTAGAGGGCAGATTACAGCTTTCTGATAATTCCGAGAATGACGATATTTCTGCTACATGGAATGGTTTGCTGGCTTCTCAGAAGAAAAAATTGCGTACCTATTGGGAAAATACAATGACTGTTGATGAGCGCAATGCCATCGCTACCCTGCTGGAGCATATTGACCAGCTGGATGATGAGAATGATGAGGTAGAAATTCCTTATGACCTGCCAATTTCCAAGGAAGATTTGAAGGAACTGCTGAACCGTATGGGTAATGAAATGAAGCGTTCCCCATTCCTGAAGATGAAGAGCAAGGGCAGAAATGAGCTTCATGTTAAGCTGCTGAATCTGTATATGATGCAGTTTATCAGAGCATATAACATAGGTCGTTAATTGATTGAAAAATAAGTAAGAGCCGGGGCGGTCGTTTCGGTTCTTATTTTTATGTTAAAAATGTAAATCATATTATTTATTTATGGGACAAAAGTCTATAAATTAAAAATTTTTTTATTTATGCCCTTAAAACCCTTTAATTAAAGGTAAAAAAGTGGTAAAATATAGAATAGCACACCTACACTGAGGTATATTGTGCATACTGATATAAAAAATACTGATAGGAGTGTGGCGCGTTATGCTGGAGCAGTTAGTGAATGCACCTACTATAGATCATCTTTCTCGTGGCATGAGGGCAGCTCAGCTGAGACAGGAAGTAATAAGCAATAATATAGCAAATGTAAATACACCTAACTTTAAACGCAGTGAGGTTATGTTTGAAAGTCTTTTAGCTCAGGAGCTGGATTTAGATGAGGATGTTAAGAAGGCAAGAGCGAAAAAGCTGAAAATGGCCCGTACACAGGACAAGCATATGGGCGAGCCTGATGGACGTATTCATGCGGAGGCTACAATAGAATTAGATAATTCTACTACTATGCGAACTGATAATAATAATGTAGATATTGATATAGAGATGGCAAACCTGGCTAAGAATCAGCTTTATTACAGTGCTATGGCGAAGAAAATGGGCGGCTATTTCCAGCGAGTTAAGAATGTATTGCAGAGTAAATGATAATGAGGTGAAAATTTCATGAGTATGTTTGGTGGTATTGATGCATCAGCTTCTGGTCTTACCGCAGAGCGTTTAAGAATGGATGTAATTTCCAATAACATAGCTAATGTCAATACGACAAGAACCGCAAATGGTGAACCATTCCGCAGAGGTGTGGTAGTTTTTGAGCCTAGGACGGAGGAAAAAAGTGCATTTGCTAATTTTCTTTCAGGCGAGCTTTTAGAGGGTGCCAAGAAAAAGGATAACAGAAAGCCGGGAAAAGGTGTAAGAGCTACCAAAATTATACATGATGATTCACCGGGCAAGATGGTTTATGATCCAGGTCATCCTGACGCTAATGCCCAGGGATATGTGGAACTTCCAAATGTAAACATTGTAAACGAAATGGTGGACATGATTACCGCTTCAAGAGCATATGAAGCAAATGCTACGGCAATACAGTCTGCCAAGAGCATGGCTAATGCGGCGATTAATATCAGCAAGTGATATATTTAGTAACAGATTTGCATAACGATTAAAAAATAGTTTACAAAATAAAAAAAATACATTATAATGAAAAAGTATGCCATTAATGAGGCATTAGTTTTTGTTAGAAATGTCTTTTAGTTAATTAGAGACTTACAGTAATGCTGACATATATTTTGAGATGAGGTGACGTGATGCAGATTGAAGCATTGCAGATGACTCCCGTTCACATGAGTGCGGAGAGCCATATTGGAGAGAATACCCTCCAGCCAGTAACAAAGACCTTTGGAGAATTTCTTCAGGAATCGCTGGCTGACGTAAACAAACTGCAAAATGAATCTGAAGAGCTGGGAGCTAAACTGGCTGCTGGAGAATTGGAAGATATATCTCAGGCTGTAGTGGCTTCGGAAAAAGCTGACATTGCGTTACAGCTCACCTTACAGGTGCGCAATAAGGTCGTAGATGCTTATCAGGAAATCATGCGTATGCAGGTATGATACGTTTTTAAGGGGACATAGTAGATGGAAGATTTTAAAGCAAAGTACCTGCAGCGTTGGGAAGAGCTTTCCAAGAAGCAGCGTTATGGTATATTGGGCGGTCTGGCAGCAATTATAATTGTCATTGTAGCCGCTAGTATGCTGTATGGCAGTAAGCCTGACATGGTGCCCTTGTTTACCAATATGGAAACCAAGGATGCTGGTGAAATCGCTGCTAAGCTGAAGGAAATGAAGGTTGAATATGAAATTACTGAGGATAAGGCCGGTACAAGTATTATCGTGCCATCATCCAAGGTGCATGAGGCTCGTCTGCAGCTGGCAACAGAAGGTCTGCCACGCGGAAATAAGGGCTTCGAAATATTCGATGACAGTAAATTAGGTGTTACAGAATTTCAGAATAAGGTAAATTACTTGCAGGCATTGCAGGGTGAACTGACCCGTACTATTGAGCAGATTGCCGCTATTGAAAAGGCACGAGTTCATATAGTAATGCCGGAGGACAGCCTTTATAAGAAGAATGAAAAGCCAGCTACAGCTTCAATTATGCTGATGCTTCGTCCTGATGTACAGCTCAGCAAGAAGGAAATCAAGGGCATTGTGAATTTAGTAGCGCACAGTGTTCAGGGACTGGCACCAGAAAATATCACCATAGTAAATGAGAAGGGCAAGATTTTGAATGACCCTGATGATGAAGAAAATGGTGAAAATAACGTAGGTCAGAAGACTCTTACCCAGCTTGAGATGACTCGCAAGGTACAGCAGAATATTCAGAGTGACGTTCAGGCACTTTTGGATAATGCTTTAGGTGAGGGCAAGTCTTTTGTTCGTGTTAATGTCGAGCTTGACTTTGACCAGCGTCAGACTGATAAGCAGGTTTTCACTCCAGTAGTGGATGAATCTGGTATTATTCGCAGTGAGCAGACTACTAACGAATCTTACAATGGTACTTCCACACAGCCAGGCGGCCCAGCTGGTACCGAGTCCAATATTCCTGGCTATGTAGCTACTGAGAGTAATGCTAATGCGGCTTACTCCAAGAAGGAAACCACCAAGAATTATGAAATCAGCGAAGCCAAGGAGCACAGTGTTGCTTCCCCAGGCTCTATTAAGAGAGTCAGCGTTGCCGTACTGGTAAATGACGACTTAAATCAGGAACAGCAGGAGAGCATTAGGCGTGCAGTTACTTCCGCAGTAGGAATTGTAGATTCACGTGGAGACACTGTATCTGTAGAGCCATTGCCATTCAGTACCGAGCTGGCAGACCGCAGAGCAGCCGAAGAACAGGCTATCAGAGACAAGGAAATGCGGGAATGGGCTATTGTCATTCTCATTATTCTCCTTATTGCCGCTGGTGTGGCGTACTACTTCTACGACAAGAGAAGAAAGGAACGTCTGGCCAAGGAGGCAGAGGAAGAGGCTATTCGTCAGGCAGAGCTGCAGCGTCAGAGGGAAGAAGAGGAGCGTTTGGCTGCTGCTTCCGAGGGAGTTATTCCAGAGGCAGAGCTTACAGAAGAAGAGAAAGAGCGGCTTAACGAGCGTCAGACTATCGAAGAACTCATTCGCAATAAGCCTGAAGAAGTGGCTGTTCTCATTAAGACCTGGCTGTCGGAGGATTGATAACTATGCCAATGGATATGTATGGTAATGAACCCGAAATAAGCGGCCCACAGAAGGCAGCAATACTCTTGATCTCTTTAGGTCCGGAGTATTCTGCCATGCTGTTCAAGCATTTGACCGATGAAGAAATAGAAAAGCTTACACTGGAAATTGCCAATCAGAAGCAGGTGGAGCCTGAGTTAAAGCAGAGTGTCATCAGCGAGTTTTATCAGATGGCTATGGCTAAGTCCTACCTGTCTTCCGGCGGTTTGCAGTATGCACGGAATGTTTTGGAAAAAGCACTGGGCAGCGAGAAGGCTTCCGTTATTATCAGCCGTCTCACTACAAGTCTGCAGGTACGTCCTTTCGATTTCCTGCACAAGACAGATCCATCCCAGCTTTTGAACTTCATTCAGAACGAGCATCCACAGACCATTGCTCTGATTATGGCTTATCTGGATCCAGATCAGGCAGCAATTATTCTGTCTTCCTTGCCACAGGACCGTCGTGCCGAGGTATCAAAGCGTATTGCGGAAATGGACCGCACTTCACCAGATGTACTTCGTGAGGTAGAACGTGTACTTGAAAGAAAGCTGTCTGCACTCGTTACTCAGGATTTCAATGTTGCAGGTGGTATAAAGGCTATCGTAGAGGTATTGAACCGTACAGATATGTCCACACAGAAGGAAATTCTGGACAGTTTGGAAGTCGACGATCAAGAGCTGGCAGAAGAAATCAAGAAGCTTATGTTCGTATTCGACGATATTGTTATGGTCGACGACCGTTCTATGCAGATTGTTCTTGGTCAGGTTGACAATAAGGACTTGGCACTGGCACTCAAGGCTGCACAGGCAGAAGTTTCCGAGAAGATTTTCAAGAATATGTCCAAGCGTGCTGGCGATATGCTGAGAGAAGAACTGGAATACATGGGCCCTGTAAAGATCAGGGATGTAGAGGACGCTCAGCAGCGTATCGTAAATGTAGTACGTACTCTGGAGGAGAAGGGTGAAATCGTAATTTCCCGCGGAAAGGGTGACGAAATGCTTGTCTAAGGTAATAAAGGGTATCGTCTGGAGTGATGATCCCCGCGTTATCAGTGTTCCTAAAAACCAGGATGATGTTTCTGGCAATATGGAGCGCATGAGCGACACCGCCTATCAGGACATGCTGATGAATCTGATGGAACGGGAAAAGCGGGCAGAGAAAATGCTCCGTGATGCAAAGATACAATGTGAAATAATCAAGGCAGAAGCACTTCAGCAGGCTCAGATGCAGGGTCGGCAGGAGGCAGAAGCATTAAAAGCTGAGACACTTCAGCAGGCTCAGGCCGAGGCGGAAGAGCTTAGGAGAACAACCTATGAATCCGCTTATAATGAAGGCTATAACAAGGGCCAGCAGGATGGTCAGCAGCAGATAATAGAAGAACAGAAATACATAATAGAGAATGCCAATCAGAAGGCAGAAAAGACTTTAGCGAATGCCAGGGATGAGGTAACAAAGTATATTGCAGAGGGCGAAAACACCGTTGCAGAAATGGTGCTTCAGATTGCCGACAAGGTAATTTCCCAGCATTTTATTGATGTACCTCTGGTAATTCTTCCTTTGGTTCGTGAGGCTATTCAGAAGGTAAAGGACCAGCCTTTCATAACTGTGAGGGTATGTTCTGAAGCCTATGAATTTGTTTTGCCGGCCAGGGCAGAGCTGCAGTCCATGCTGGAGGGTAATGCCAAGCTGGATGTTATCTCTGATGCTTCCCTAAAGCCGGGAGACTGTGTTCTGGAATCTCCGAATGGCACTGTAGATGCCCGCCTAAATACTCAGATGGAGCAGATAAGGCTGGCAGTATGTAACATGATGAATTAAATTCAAGTTGAGTGAAAAATATGGACCTGAATCTGAAGAAATTTTCTGAAGCAATAGAAAACTGCATTCCCATGAAAATGATAGGCAAGGTAGTTCAGATTATTGGATTGGTTATTGAGTGCAAGGGACCAAATGTCAGCATGGGAGAGCTGTGCTATGTAAAGTCCCGTTTCCCTGACGTTGAGCCAGTACCATCTGAGGTAGTAGGCTTTCGTGAGGGTTTTGTGCTGCTTATGCCACTTGGTGAGACAAAGGGCATAGGACCTGGCTGTGAGGTCATGTCTGCTCAGAAGGTACTTCAGGTAAAGGTAGGGCCAGAGCTTTTGGGGCGTGTTATTGATGGCCTGGGCAATCCTATTGATGGCAAGGGGCCTATTTTGTGCAAGGAGGAATATCCTCTGCAGGCAGATCCGCCAGAGCCATTAGACAGGCCGGTTATTAAGGATTCACTTTATGTAGGAGTACGTGCCATTGATGGACTCATTACCATGGGTGACGGTCAGCGTATCGGTATTATGGCTGGTTCCGGTGTTGGCAAGTCCACACTTTTGTCCATGATAGCCCGCAATACCGAAGCGGATATCAGCGTAATTGCCCTCATAGGTGAGCGTGGCCGTGAGGTAAAGGAATTTATCGAAAGAGATTTAGGAGAAGAGGGCCTGAAGCGTTCCGTAGTAGTAGTAGCTACATCTGATAAGCCGGCACTGGTACGTATCAAGGGAGCTATGACAGCTACGGCGGTTGCGGAATATTACCGTGACAAGGGTCATAAGGTCATTCTTATGATGGACTCTGTTACACGATTTGCTATGGCACAGCGTGAGGTAGGACTTACCGTTGGTGAGCCTCCTGCTACTCGTGGATATACGCCATCTGTTTTTGCTATGCTTCCAAGACTTTTGGAGAGAGCTGGTACAAGTAAGAAGGGGTCTATTACCGGTATTTACACCGTACTTGTAGATGGCGATGATATGAATGAGCCTATTGCCGATGCGGTGCGAAGTATTCTCGATGGACATATCGTTTTATCAAGAAATATTGCCGCACAGAACCATTTCCCTGCGATAGATGTTTTAGCCAGCGTATCTCGTGTTATGAGTGCAGTAGTAACCAAGGAGCACATGGAAGCCAATCGCAATATGAGAGCATTGATGGCAGTATATAAGGATGCAGAGGATTTGATACACATCGGTGCTTATGTCAAAGGCTCCAGCAAGAAAATTGATGAGGCAGTAGCCAAGATAGACAATATAAATGATTTCTTATGTCAAGGTGTTTTTGAGGTGCAGAGCTTTGAAGAAACCATTCAGCGTTTGGAATCTATTTGATATATTGATTAGGAGGAAGTTCCGTGAAAAAGTTTAAATTTCAGCTGGAGACCCTTCTAAAAGTAACAAGAATGAATAAGGACAAGGCGGAGGTAGAATTAGCTAAGGCTACCAAAAACCTTGAAGAACAGAGGCAGCTTCTGAAGCAGTATCTGGAGGATATGGCAAAGGGACAGAAGGATTACGATGAAATTACTGCTAAGGGCGGTATTACAGTAGGAACTCTGATGACCTTTAACAGTTTCTTCAATTGGAAGCGAACTCAGATAGAACAGCAGCAGCAGGCTATTTTAAAAGCCCAGTCAGAGAGACAGGCACGTCTTAAGGAGCTGGTAGCTGTTGTGAACAAGCTGAAAAGCATAGAACAGCTGAAAGAAAAACGACTGCAGGAGTATATGGCAGAAATGCTGTATGAGGAGCAGAAGCAGTTAGATGAATTAGGCGGTCAGATGTACTTCCGCAATTCAGGCTAAACTGAAAGGAGCATGAATTTCCATGATAACAGTAGAGTCATTAGCAAATGCGATAGACCGTATCGAAGCTATTAACAATCGTTTCGGTATAAATCTAGGTGCAAGACGTGTTGGTAATAATGGTCAGTTTGCAAAGGAATTAGCTAAGGCAAAGGAAGCCATTGACAGCAGTGATAATACAGGCAAGGAATTTCAGAATGCTGTTATAAATGCCAATGATAATGCCGCCAGAGAGGCTGCAAAAAAGCTGGAAAACGGTACAAGCCAGGTACAGCAGGGCATGGATAGGGCATTGAAGAATTTGGGCATGGATACTACACAGCTTATTCAGGAAGCGGCCCGCAAGTATAATGTAGATCCTAGACTGGTTTCCGCAGTAGCTGAGACTGAATCAAATGGCAATCAGGATGTAGTTTCCTCTGCTGGTGCAGTAGGTGTAATGCAGCTCATGCCAAGTACAGCAGCATCTCTTGGAGTCAACCCTTATGATAAGGCACAGAATATCGAGGGCGGTACCAAATACCTTCGTCAGATGTTAGATACCTTTAACGGTGATGTACAGAAGGCGGTAGCGGCTTATAATGCAGGGCCTGGTGCCGTTCAGAAATATGGAGGAACACCTCCTTATAAAGAGACACAGAATTACGTAAACAAGGTAATGGATATATACTGGTAAGGCAAGCAGGTGAAATATAAATGGCTACTAGAAAGAAAAAGAAAGCGGCTCAGGGCGAAGGCGGCGAGAACTCACAGTCCAGGGTAAAGCTCATAGCTGGTGCTGTGGGTGTGGTAGTACTGCTGGTAGGCGGTTTTCTTTTGGGTATATACCTGAAGCTGTTGGACCCTAATGAAATGAATGAAAAATATGGTATCTATGAGTGGCCAATTGTTGGTGAGCATTTTGTGGCGGCTAATCAGGACGGAGAAGGGCTGGAAGCTGACACTGATGCCATGAACAAGAAAGCTATAGAGGACAATAAGAAGAAGGAAGCCGAAGCAAAGGAATCAAAGCCTATAAAGCTTACCAAGGAAGAAGTAGAACAGAAAACCAAGGAATTGCAGGCGGCTGAGAAGAAGCGTATTGGCAAGCTTTCACGCCTTTACAATGAAATGAAGCCAGATGAAGCGGCTAAGATACTGACTGCACTTGATGATGAAATGCTGATTTCTATTTTACAGAAAATGGATGAATCACAGGTTTCTCAGATACTGGCAAATGAAGCCTTCGGTGCAGACAGGGCAGCAGATATTACAAGAAAGATGTATGCTGGTACACCAAAACGTGTTGCTAACCCTAATGATGAAGAATAAAATTAAATTTTCATTAGGAATGCGTTGATAGCTTAATTAGATTTTAGTCGATTACGATTAAAATATTGAGAAGTTCATTTGAACTTAAAAGTTATTTTAGGAGGCTGAGGATCTGTTTCTATGAAGCTGTAAAATCTCATAAATCCTTATTAA
>CALZDE010000018.1 GCA_945637225.1 uncultured Selenomonadaceae bacterium | reverse complement strand
TTATATTTTTCCTACACAGATAGTAGTTATGAAGCAGCTGGATCCGGAATTGCACTTTTGGCTGTCAAATCTTAGGAAGGATATTCCAGAACCTACTTTCAGAGATGTGATTATCAGGATGCATGGCTTCACTACAAAGCAGGAAAAGGAATACGCCAAGGCATATTTCGGAGCATTGGCAGAATATAATAAGCAAATCCATGCTAAGGCAAAGGAGGAACCGACTATGAATGAGTATATGAAAGAATTCTATAAAGACGAAATTGAAGCTAGTGCATTAGCTGCAACCATTGATAATATCCGTAAAATGATGAAGAATTTAAATCTATCCAAGGAAGCAGCTATGAAAGCATTAGATATAAAGGAGACTGATTTTCCTAAATATATGGCAATGCTGTAAGCGTCAATATACAAAAAGTAAAAGAAGCAGAATTACTATATGCTCTCTTAGTCGTTATAAAAACAAGGGCAGTAACAACTAGCAAAATCATTGCTAATTGCTACTGCCCCTTTATTTTACTTAACTTATTTTTATTATGCTCGAATACCCATTTCAGAAGCCTGCTGCTGAAGAAGTCTGATACGTTCTTCGGTAGAAGGATGTGTGCTGAAAAGCTGAGTTATCTTTGAGCCCATACCACTGAGCGGATTTACTATGCAAAGATGAGCGGTTGCGTTGGAAGCCTGCTCCATAGGAACTGCATGCTTTGCAAAATACTCAATCTTTTCTAATGCTCTAGCTAAGTGCAGAGGATTACCGCAAATCTCACCGCCGGTTTTATCAGCCATATACTCACGTGAACGGGAAATAGCCATCTGAATTACCATAGCCGCCAATGGAGCAACAATAATGGTAAAGAGGAAGCCAATCATACCGCCGCCCTCTTCATCGTCATCAGAACGGCCCAGACCGAAAATTGCAGCCCACTGTGCCATATTAGCAATCATGGAAATTACACCTGCAATACCAGCCGCAATGGAAGAAATCAGTGTATCACGATGCTTTATATGAGAAAGCTCGTGTGCGAGAACACCGCCAAGCTCTTCCATGCTGAGAGCCTGCATAATACCAGTGGTAACAGCTACCGCAGCATGAGAAGGGTTACGGCCTGTAGCAAAGGCATTTGGGCTGGCACTTTCTACGATACAAACCTTTGGCATAGGCAAATCAGCCTTATGTGCTAAATTAGAAACCAGTGCATAAAGCTCTGGAGCCTCATGCTGGCTGACTTCTCTTGCACCGTAGGCCTTCAATACCATAGTATCACTGAACCAATAGCTGAAGAAATTGAAGCCCAAAGAAATAATAAGCATAATAGCCGCACCATGCTGACCTCCAAAGGCTCCGCCACAGGCTACCAGAAGACCAGTCAAAGCCGCCATCAAAATCATAGTCTTAAATGTATTCATTAAATCATCTCTCTTTCACCTTAGTGGTGTCAATTGTAACAAACATTTATGAAAAAAATCTAAAAATCAATAATCAAATATCGAGGTTCTTTACATATCTTGCATTTTCCTCAATAAACTGACGGCGTGGCTCTACCTTGTCGCCCATCAGTACAGTAAACAGTTCATCAGCCTCCTGAGCATCCTCCATCTTTACACGGAGCATAGTGCGGGCTTCTGGGTCCATAGTAGTTTCCCAAAGCTGTTCTGGGTTCATCTCACCAAGACCCTTATAACGCTGAACATTAATACCATCTCTGCCAATTTCATCAAGCTTGTTAGCTAATTCCTCATCACTGTATGTATACCAGTGGCTCTTGCCCTTTCTGATCTGATAGAGTGGTGGCTGAGCAATATACACGCGGCCATGCTCAATAAGTGGCTTCATGTAGCGGTAGAAGAATGTAAGAAGCAGGGTACGGATATGAGCACCATCGACATCGGCATCGGTCATGATAATAATCTTGCCATAACGGCTCTTGGAAAGGTCAAACTCCTCGCCAATACCATTACCGAATGCTGTAATCATGGTACGGATTTCTGCATTGCTGTAAATGCGGTCAAGACGTGCCTTCTCTACGTTGAGGATTTTACCACGTAATGGGAGAATTGCCTGGAATCTTCTGTCACGTCCCTGTTTAGCAGAACCGCCCGCAGAGTCACCCTCTACGATGTAAATTTCAGCCTGCTCTGGATCCTTAATGGAACAGTCAGCCAGCTTGCCAGGAAGTGAGCTTACTTCCAAAGCGTTCTTTCTACGTGTTAATTCTCTTGCCTTCCTTGCGGCTTCACGGGCACGGGCAGCCATAACAGCCTTTTCCAGTACCTTCTTGGTAACTACAGGATTTTCCTCGAAATATTCATTTAATCCTTCAGAAACGATGGATTCTACAATACCACGGACCTCGGAATTACCGAGCTTTGTCTTGGTCTGGCCCTCAAACTGTGGCTCTCTGATTTTTAAGCTGATAACGCAGGTAAGACCTTCACGTACATCCTCACCGCTTAAATTCTGCTGATTATTTTTCAGTATATTATTGCGCTTTGCAAAATCATTAGCCGCGCGGGTAAGTGCACTCTTGAAGCCAGCTAAATGAGTACCGCCTTCTTCAGTATTGATATTGTTTACAAAACTGTAAATATTTTCCTGATAACTGTCATTATACTGCAAAGCGATCTCAACTACGGTATCGTCTTTAGTACCATTAAAGTAAATTGGAGTTTCGTTGATTACTTCCTTCTTGCGGTTTAAGTGCTGAACGAAGGAACGGATACCACCCTCATAATGATAGCTCTGCTTTGTATTGGTACGCTCATCAAGAAGATTAATAGTGATGCCCTGATTTAAGAACGCCAGTTCTCTTAGTCTATGTCTTAAGGTATCATAACTGTATTTAGTAACAGTAAAAATTTCCTTGTCTGGAATAAAGTGAACTTTAGTACCAGATACCTCAGTATCACCTATTATATGGAGAGGCTCAACAGTAACACCACGCTCAAAAGCAATTGCATGAATCTTGCCATCACGGCGAACCTCTACCTCCATACGCTCAGAAAGCGCATTTACGCAGGATACACCTACACCATGCAGACCGCCTGACACCTTATAGCCGCCATCACCAAATTTACCACCAGCATGAAGCACAGTAAGAACTACCTCTACTGCTGGCTTGCCTGTCTCATGCATATCTACTGGAATACCACGGCCATTATCTACTACGGTAATACTGTCATCCTCATGAATGGTAACATCCACATCAGTACAGTAACCAGCCAGAGCCTCATCAATGGAATTATCCACTACCTCATATACGAGGTGATGCAGACCACGCTCAGAAGTAGAGCCGATATACATACCAGGACGCATACGAACGGCTTCCAAACCCTCTAAAACCTGAATCTGACCAGCGCTGTAATCACCGTCTACTGCCGAAACCTCTGAACCGAGTGAATCTGTATTAATAGTTACTTCATCATCGGCCAAATCCTTTACATCATCTATATTAGCCATTATTTTCTTCCTTTCCTGAATATATCAATAACTAAAACACACGAAATTTATCATTCATATAATCTTCAATATATTTTGCTGTATTCTTATCATCATACTCTCTGTTAAGTCTTTTTCTTAAGGTATCTGATAATACAGATGATAAAAAAATTCCATCATTTGTAATAATTACTGATTTTATTCTTTTATCCTTTGATAAATAAATTAATCTTTTTTGTGTTTCAGCATTTTTAATTAAGTAATAATTCTGCCTTTTTATAAACTCATCATAATCATGTATAGATATTATTTTCTCAAATTGAATACCCTTATTGCCACCTAAATCTAAAAACATAAACCTCACTGCTTCTTTTTAGGTCTGTCATACCTATGTTTTCTTTCTTCTTCCTTCTTCTGAATCTTTTCCTTTTTCCTGCTTCTGACCATATCGTAATATGCTTCACCTATGTCATTCCGCAGGTCCTTCAATGCTTTTTCTACCATATGGTCATTCTTTGCTACCTGATCTGGTGTACACCTATGATAAACCATTGCCAGCGTTTTTGTCTTAGGATTTTCCAAATCATTTACATCTACCTGAAAAATCAGATTCTGTACAAGAGCAGCCCATTGATGAATAAATATTTCTGGCTCACATGGTATGCGTTTATTCATTTCAGCATAAGTAATCCACGGCTCATCTTCAATGATTTTTCGCATTCTCCTGTACTTCTTGATATCCTTCTGACGGCGGCATTCTGTACATAAATCCTCAGCTGGCTCCGTCAGCGCATGACATATAGGACATGGATGAAAGCCTTTCTCCTTCTTCAGCTTGTTTAGCTTCATTCTTGCAGTATAAGCCTTGCTCATGGCTTCCCTAAGAGCAGTATCTTCAACATTTTCGCAGAAGGAATTTACCTTTTCCATATCTTCCTCTGTAAGAACGGCGTCCTTCATTTCAGGAGAAAAATCGTAATAAACATCGTCCTTATAGCCACGGAAATCAGTCTGCATATAGGGGCGGATTTTTTTGTATGGCTTTTTGACAAACCTTACAGTGCTTACTACATGACTGCCAGCAATACTGTTCATCTTATTGATAACATCATCCTTCATGAAATTGAATTCATCAGCCCATACTGGATTGTCAGTCGTCAGGTAAAGTATGTTATCCTTCAATGCAACTATAAATATGTGATTATAACCGGGCTTCCCCACAATATCAGGCCATCTTGATAAGAGCAGACGTTCTTTAAATTCTTCCCCTATGCCAATAGCCTCCATAGTGTTATTAAACACAGAATCCGCTCTAGTCAATTTTCCTGTACGGTCATTTGTGAGCTTTCGTCTGCCAAACATAACATCACCCGACTATCCTTCCGTAACTACTCCAGCACTCACATGATAGTATTTTCCCAAAGACATATTAGGAAAATATGCCTTATCAGTAGCAGTAATCAAGGTCTGTATATTCTCACGCCTGATAAATTCCAAAAGCTTACTGCGCCTGTCACCATCTAATTCACTCATGACATCATCCAAAAGCAAAATGGGATATTCACCTGTTTCAGAACGGATAAACTCCAATTCAGAAAGCTTTAATGCTAGAACTCCAGTACGCTGTTGTCCCTGAGAACCAAAGGCCCTAAGGTCAATGCCATTTACCTGTACTGCAATATCATCACGCTGAGGTCCCACGCTGGTAGAGCCTCGCCACATGTCTTCCTCTGCCTTTTGGGTCAACGTCTTATTATACCACATTTCTAAGAAATTTGCTAGTTTTTCCATTTTATTCAGCTGATTATCTCCCTCTAAGCCCTTAATCTGGTAGCTTAAAGAGAGATTTTCCTTATTTCCCGAAATGCGTCTCTGCATGAGATTTGCCAGCATATTCAGCTTTTTCACAGCTTCCATTCGCTTTACTACGATTTTCGCACCACTGTTAGCCAGCTGAGGGTCCCACACTGAAAGCATATCAAAAGAAGCCTTATGCTCCTTAATTTTTTTCAAAAGGCTGTTTCTCTGCTGTAATATTTTATTGTATTTCATCAGTTCCACATAGTAGGAAGGACTTGCCTGAGAAATCTCCGCATCCAAAAACTGCCTTCTCTGAGCAGGTGCCCCCTTTATCAGAAAAAGGTCCTCTGGCGAAAACAGAACCATATTGATATTGCCAATCAGTTCCTTGCCCTTGATACTGTGTCCATTATAAAGAATCTGCCTGCGGTGCCCCTTCTTAAAAACAAAATCAAGCTTGTTATCTACCCCTAGACGCTGAAAATCAATGGCTATGCTTCCGCCATCCTGATTCCACATGATGAGGTCACTGTCGGAATTAGTGCGATAGGAACCGCCAATAGCCGCATAGTACACAGCTTCAATGATATTGGTCTTTCCCTGTGCATTCATGCCAAGAAAAATATTTATATTATCACTAAGGGACAGATTTAGTTCTTGATAATTTCGATAGCAAATTAAGCGTAATTTACTTACCTTCATATTAATCTTCTCTAACTACTTCATATTCACCAATGTCTATAATCTTAACCACATCACCAGGATGAAGCTGTTTTCTTTTTGCAGTCTCTTTTACACCATTTACAAAAATTAGACCTTCATCAAGCATAGGACGTACCTGTCCACCTGATTCCAAAATACCAGCCCATTTCAAAAACTGGTCAAGCTGAATTTTTTCCGTATTAATGCTAATCTTTTCCATTTCCTGTATTCTCCTTTTTATCTAAGTAAACAATAGGGCGCAAGATATATTGCGCCCATAATCTCTATTACATTTCTTTAAGCTTATGCTGTGGTCCTGATTGGAGTGATGATATAGGTGAAATCCGTAGAATCAACCTCACGAATAGCAGCCGCTGAAACAGAATTGTTCAGTGAGAAGATAAACTGAGGTGTTTCCATAACAGCCAATACCTTCAAGAGATATTCGGAATTAAAGGAAATCACTAAATCCTCACCATCAATGCTTGCTGGAAGAATTTCTTCGGAATAGCCGATATCTGGATTGCTGGCAGACATGCGCACACTGCTGTTCATAAATTCAAACTTAACAGACTTGTATTCGCTGGTGCTGGCAATGACATTAATTCTGCGGAGAGCAGATGCAAATTCTGATTTGTCCATGATGACACGAGTTGCAAAGTCTAAAGGAATTACTCTGCTGTAATCTGGGAATCGTCCCTCAATGAGACGGGTTGCTACGTACATGTTATCATAAGCAAAGCCAATCTGACGGGAATTTAAACTGATATTTACATCAGTAGGTACATCAGATACCAGCATTTTCTCAATAGCAGAAAGTACTTTTGATGGAATGGTACTACTTAAGTTACCATTATAGGTACTATTCAGTGTAGCATTCTGTACTGCGAGCTGATGAGTGTTAGTAGCTGCCATAGCAATAGTGTTCTCATGAATGTTCAAAGAACAGCCTGTAAAAATTGGACGGGCTGTGTCGTTTGAGCAGGCATAGCAGGTTTTCATAATCAGATTTCTTAAAACCTTGTCACTGAGAACGAAATTTACATCTCCCTGGAAAGGAATGATCTGAGGATAATCTTCAGCATTCATGGAAAGGAGAGTATACTTCAAGGAACCAGACTGAATCTTAATGGTCTTTTCCTGATAATTATAATCAATATTTACGTTTTCGCCAGGAAGATTTCTTACGATTTCCTGAAAATAACGACCAGCCAAAACTGCCTCACCAGGAGTTTCTACATTCAAGCCCTCTTTAGCTGTTAATTTGCAGATAATGCTTGTCTCATTGTCTGTTGCTCTTAATTCTAAGGTATTATCTGCCTCTGCCTTTATGTAAATGCCTGAAAGAACTGGAGCTGATGGCTTACTGGCAATTGCTTTTCCTGTAATTGCTACTGCTTGTGTAAAGCTGGTTCGTTCGCAAGAAAATTTCATAAGTTATGCACACCTCTTTATTTGGTATTACTATTATTCTTTTTTTTAAAACATAGTAGCCGTAGTAGTAGGGGCTGTGGATATGTTGATAAGTCACTGTACCCTAGAAAACGGCGAATTTTTCAAAGTGAATAACATGTTGACGAAATCACCACATTTTATCCACATATCCACGGGGAAAAATGGTGAAAACAGTTATGCACATTTCATCAACAATTTATTCAGATGTTTTATCCACAGAAAATTGTGAGGAAAAACGGCTTTTAGAGCTTCTGTATCTGAGCGATGAGATTCTTGATTGTCGTATTCATCTTAGCATCAGACTGACGTTCCTTGGAAATCTTGTCGTAAGCATGAATGACGGTGGTATGGTCTCTGCCGCCAAACAGCTTGCCAATCTGAGGCAGTGAGGTACTTGTCAGCTCTCTGGAAAGGTACATAGCTATCTGACGAGGCAGGGCTAAATTCTTAGTACGTTTCTTGGAAAGAAGGTCCTCAACTCTGATTTCAAAATCATTTGCGACAACTTCCTGAATAATGGCAATGGTAATTTCCTTGCTCTTACCCTCTGGATAGAGATTCTGCAGGGCACTTGCCACCAAATCTGTGGTGATTTTCTGATTGCTGAGAGAAGCATAAGCCATGACTCTGGTAAGTGCACCCTCTAATTCACGCACGTTGTTGTCGATACGTCCGGCGATGTACATCAGAGCATTGTCAGGTACCTCAATATTTTCTAAGTGAGCCTTCTTTTGCAGAATCGCAATTCTGGTCTCTAAATCAGGCTGCTGAATATCTGCCAGCATACCGCCCTCAAAACGGGAGCGAAGTCTGTCTTCAAGGGACTGAATATCCTTTGGCAGTCGGTCAGAGGATAATACAATGGCCTTGTTATGGTCCTTCAAGGTGTTGAAGGTATGGAAGAATTCTTCCTGAGTTGCTGGCTTGCTGTCTAAGAACTGAATATCGTCTACCAGAAGAACGTCAATATTGCGGTATTTCTGACGGAAGGCTTCTGAGGCATTGTCACGGATGGAGTTAATCAGCTCATTGGTAAAACGTTCACTGGTAATGTACAGTACACGCTTAGTAGGGTCATTTTTCAAAACCTGATGACCGATGGCATGCATGAGATGAGTCTTGCCCAGACCTACACCGCCATACATAAAGAATGGGTTGAAGGCAACGCCAGGGTCTTTGGCAACACCCTCTGCTACTGCATAGGCAAGCTGGTTGTAGCTGCCCTTGACAAGAGTGTCAAAGGTGTATTTGCTGATAAGTGTGGAAGCATCTCCAGGAGGAATCATGCCAGGCTTATTAGGGGCAGGCGGATTTTCAAAGAGATTGCCCTGTCCAGTCTTTTTTTCTGATGTGGTGCTGTTTACGCCAGATGAAGCTTTGGCTTCCTGTTTAGCTGGTGCTACGTGGTCAGGCGTTTCACCGAAGTTATAAGCCTGCTCCTCTACCTTGAAGGAAATAAGTACCTTATCCTCAAAAGCGGCATTACAGGCAGAGCGCAGTAGGCCAATGTATTTGGATTCGATTTTATCTTTGTAAAATTTGCCATCAATGTTCAGCACTAACTCACCGTCGTTGAATTTAACAGGGGTAATAGGCTTAGAAATCCAGTTTTGGATGGCACTGTCGGAGAGATCATCCCGAAGGTTATTAATGACCTCCTGCCATTTTGTCTCTAATGTTGTTTTATCCATGGTTAAAGTCCTCTCAAAACACGGTCTAATCTTTGCACCAAATGTCTATATACGAAAGTTATCAACAAATTTATCCACAGTTGTTGATAACTTATTCCCCGAATCCACGACAGTATAA
Source organism: uncultured Selenomonadaceae bacterium (assembly GCA_945637225.1). GTDB lineage: Bacteria > Bacillota > Negativicutes > Selenomonadales > Selenomonadaceae > CAMCDL01. Next base: position 7,597 of record CALZDE010000018.1, on the reverse strand, counting down.
TTTCCCACAGCACTAGAATACGTATATCATGTGTATATGTTAATAATCTATTTCAGTAAAAATACGGTGTATACTATATATGTAGGAAATCTAAAAAATTTTTCCGCCTTCGGCGGGATGACTGTGTATAAGTCGGCGAGGTATTCAACAAAATCACACTAAATTGTGAATAACTTTTAAAGGTGTCAATGAATAGTGTACCAAAATATCAGAAAGTTATCAACAGTTTTTCGTATATTTCTCGAAAAAAAAAGAAATTTATCCTCATAAAAGGAAGCAATAAATTCGTTTACCCCCTTGACAGTAGGGGAAAAGTGTTTTATAATTCTTGATAGTATTCTACGAGGAGGTGATTTTGAATGAAGCAGACTTTTCAGCCTAACAATCATTGGAAGAAGAAGACCCATGGTTTCCGTGAGCGCATGAAGACTAAGGGCGGCCGCCAGGTACTGGCTCGTAGACGTGCCCGTGGCAGAAAGAAGATTTCAGCTTGATAGCAGGTCACTACGGTGGCCTCTTTTATTATTGCTGATGTGAGGAAATTTGCGATGTACAATTTGCGTAAGCGTCGCATTTTGCGCCGGAAAAGTGACTTCCAACGGGTTTACCGATCCGGCCGGTCCTTTGCCAACCGTTATTTGGTGCTGTATGTCATCAAATCACAGCAGAGAGACGGACTTACTGGCTTTGCCGCTGGCAAGAAGCTTGGTAATGCTGTCACTCGTAACAGGGTAAAGAGACTATTGCGGGAAAGCTACAGAAAAAACCAGTTTTTCCTGAAAAAGGGTTATAATCTTTTGCTGGTGGGCAGACTGGCTGCTGTACCAGAGAAATGCAAGACGTTGGAAAAGGCTTTTAGGAGCTTGGCCAAAAAGGCAGGGCTTTGGGAGGAAAATAGCAAGTGAAGACTTTATTCCTGCTAATAATTCGTTTTTATCGGGTGTGGATTTCGCCACTGAAGCCTCCCTCTTGCCGATATGTGCCTACGTGCTCCCAATATGCCATGACTGCCATTGAAAAATACGGTGCCCTTAAAGGGGGCTGGATGGCAGTGAAAAGAATCTGCCGTTGTCATCCATTTCATGAGGGTGGCTACGATCCGGTACCATGAATTGGCATGGATACCTTTTTGTGCCTAATTTATGATTTTGTAGAGGCAAAGTTTTTTAGAAAGAATAAGGATGTGTTGAATTGGAATTCATGCAAGAGCTTTTTTCACCAATAGTCAGCCTGTTCAGTATTATGTTAGATTTCTTCTACCATCTGACCACAATTGCAGGCATTGAGAACTATGGTATAGCTATTATCCTGATGACAATCTTCATTAAGTGCTGTTTGTATCCGCTTACAGCGAAGCAGCTTCGTTCCATGAAGGCTATGCAGGAATTGCAGCCTAAGATGAAAAAAATCCAGGACAATTATAAGAACAATCCACAGTTAATGCAGCAGAAAATTGCTGAGCTGTACAAGGATTCTGGTGTCAACCCACTGGCTGGTTGCTTACCACTTTTCATTCAGATGCCTATTTTGATGGGTGTGTATTATTCCCTGTATGGCCTTGAGTATATCGGCGACCCAGGTTTTATGTGGCTGCCAAATCTTTCAGAGCCAGACCCTATCTATGCATTGCCAGTTTTATCTGCTTTGACTACCTACCTGATGCAGAAGCAGAGTTCTGCTCAGAATGAGGGCGGTGCTAATCAGCAGATGAAGATTATGATGATGGTTATGCCTATCTTTATCGGTTGGATCAGCTTAAGCTTCCCTTCCGGTCTTGTTCTTTACTGGGTAACCATGAATGTAGTTCAGATTGCACAGCAGTATTACATGTTTAATTATGTTGACAAGAATTAAGTCTATTTGAGGCAGATGCAGAAGGGAGAGCCATTTAATGGCATTAGAAATTGAAAAAACAGGTAAGACCGTAGAGGAAGCTCAGAGTGCAGCATTAGCTGAGCTGGGTGTAGATCCAAAGCTGGTTACCTTTGTTACTTTAGAGGAGCCTACTAAGGGCTTTTTCGGTATGTTTGGCAAGCCTGCTAAGATTCGTGCTGCCGTTAGGGAATTTACTCCTGTCGAGAAGGCAGAGCAGTTCCTGAAGGACATCTTCAATGCTATGAAGCTTGATGTTTCTATCGAGATTACCGAGCAGGAAGATGGTCATGTATTCAGCCTTATCGGTGAGAACCTCGGTATTCTTATCGGCAAGCATGGTCAGACCTTGGATTCCTTGCAGTATCTTTCTAATTTGACTGCTAACCGTGGTCTTGTTGACGAGAAGGTACGTATTATCATTGATATTGAGAACTACCGTACCCGCCGTGAGGAGACCTTACGCCGTCTGGCATTGCGTTTAGCTGACAAGGTTCGCCGTACTGGTGAGCGTATCGTCTTAGAGCCAATGAATCGTCATGAGAGAAAGATTATTCATATGGCATTGCAGGATAATTACAAGATTTCTACTTACAGCTCTGGTGATGAGCCATACCGTAAGGTAGTTATTGAGCTGAAGCGTGGCCGTGGCGGCAGAGGCGGTTATCGTCGTGACCGCAATGCTGGTGAGCGCAGTGAGCGTCCAAGCTATCGTCGTGGCGGTTATGGTGAGGGCTATAATGTAAACAGCACTTCCTCTTATGCTGAAACAGCAGGCAGTGAGACCGATAATTTTGAGGTTCCTGTTACCGAGGGTACTGCTATCAACGATAACAAAGATTAAGTAAATTTCAGAAGGCCAGAGGCAAAATCGCTTCTGGTCTTTTTTAAATATGATTGAGGTGACATTATGCAACAGGGTGAGCTTATAAGTGCCATAGCAACGGCACCGGGCGAAAGCGGTATCGGCATTATAAGAATAAGTGGCAAAGGGGCGGTCGATTTAGCTAAAAGGTGCTTTGTACCCTTTAGCGGAAAAAATATAAGTGAATATGCTCCCAGACAGGCTGTTTATGGCAAGGTTACAGGTATTGACGGACAGCTTATTGACGAAGCAATCTGTATAATAATGCCTGCTCCGCATTCCTATACCTGTGAGGACGTAGTAGAAATTCAGAGTCATGGCGGTTCTGTAGCTTTACGGGAAATTTTGGAGCTGACCTATAAATTAGGGGCAAGAGCGGCTGAAAGAGGAGAGTTTACCAAACGTGCATTCTTAAATGGCAGGCTCGACCTCACGCAGGCACAGGCTGTAATGGACGTAATTCAGGCACCGACCAAGGCATCCTTAAAGCTGGCAACAGGACATTTGAGCGGACATTTCTCTGGCAAAATCAGGGAAATGCGAAATGATATTTTAGCACTGATTGCTCATTTAGAGGCCTCCATAGATTTTCCAGAGGATGATATTGAGGATGTAGCTATCAGTGAGACTAAGGCCAAGGCAGCAGAGTTACAGGGCAAAATTCAAAAAATGCTAAAGTCAGCCCATACGGGAAAGATTCTTAGAGAAGGACTGAAAACTGCTATTATCGGCAAGCCGAATGCGGGAAAATCCAGTATCATGAACCTTCTTCTGAGAGAGCAGAGAGCCATTGTAACTGATGTTGCTGGTACGACAAGAGACAGCATTGAGGAAACCGTAAATATAGGCGGTGTACCTTTGGTGCTGATAGATACCGCAGGCATTCGTGAAACTGATGATGTAGTAGAAAAAATCGGTGTAGAAAGAGCCAAGGAATACATCGATAAGGCGTCACTCATTTTAGCCGTATTTGACAGCTCAAGAAGGCTTGACCATGAAGATGAGGAAATAGCAGAGCTGATTAGAGGCAATCAGGTAATTGCACTGCTGAATAAATCAGATTTGCAGGCAGAAACCTCGTGCGATGATGTAAATGCCCTTCTAGCGTCTCAGAATGCGTCAGATGAGTCTATCGACAATAATTTGGGGATAAGTACCATTCAGGTATCAGCGGCCAATGGCGAGGGGCTGGAGGCTTTAGAAAAGGCAATTCAGGATATCGCTTACGAGGGCAATAATCAGGAGGAAACAGCTGATTTTGTCAATGACAGCCGTCAGGCAGAACTTCTCCGTCAGGCAGAGGAATTTCTTCAGACAGCCACAGATACCATTGAAAGTGGCATGAGTGAGGATTTTATCGTTATTGACCTTCGCTCTGCATGGGAAAAGCTGGGAGAAATCACTGGCGAAACTGTAGGCGAGGATATTATAGATCAGATTTTTAAAAATTTCTGTTTAGGAAAATAAAAAAATATTTTGGCAGGAATTATCCCTTTCAAGCGAGAATATATACAGTAGAGTTTGTTGAACGTGACTGAAAGGGTGTTATGGATGAAGCAGTCTGATAAGGATAAATTAATCAAGGCTATTAAGGAAGGGAAAGAAATCACCGTTTCATCGGATATTATGACCTTCTGCGCTACCTCGGAGGTGGCTTTTACTATTAACTGGGGGGATTGTACAGAGACGATCCCTTACGTACAAATTGATGGTCTTGTCGGCATTGAGCATTTAGAGCCGGAGGCAAGGGAATTTTTGGAGAAGTTAAAGCAGGAAAATTGCTGATGCTGTTGAGTGTCTCTCTTATTGGGGGGCACTTTTTTAGTAGAAAAAATCACCTTTTTTATGACAATAGTTATATATATGTTACAAAAAATAGGAAGTTTGTCTTATTTGCAAAAAAAATCAAATTTTTTTTGTAGATTTTGTGCAATTTGTCGAAAATTGTGATATACTAATAATGGGAATTGGAATTATTGGCAATTGAAGAAAGGGGATGTACATGTGATGGACTACAAGGTTGAGTACAAAGACTTTGAGGTTGAAGATGAGTGCGCTGAGCAGCAGCCAGATATTTTCTTCAGCAGTGACCCTATTATTAGATAATTAGCTAAATGTAGTGTGGATGTTACATGTTAGCAGCTGATATTTAGGCTACTAGGGGTGAAGGCGGAGCTTCTTTTTGAAGGGGGCTCCGTTTTTCGTTGCGAAATAGGCAGTTTTGTAGTAAAATATTATGAGAAATATTTTTAGTTTTTGATTTGTGAGGTGCGATTCCTTTGTATATAGCAGGAGAATATGACATAATTGTAATAGGTGCAGGTCATGCTGGCGTAGAAGCGGCATTGGCGGCGGCACGTATGGGCTGTAACACTCTTTTGAGTACCCTTAGTATGGATAACATTGCCATGATGCCTTGTAATCCTTCTGTCGGTGGTCCAGCAAAAGGCCATTTAGTACGTGAGCTTGACGCTTTGGGCGGTCAGATGGGTATTAATGCAGATAAGACCTGTATTCAGTTCCGTATGCTCAATACAGGCAAGGGTCCGGCAGTTCATGCCCTTCGTGCTCAGGCAGATAAAAAGCATTATCAGTTTTCCATGAAGGAGACCTGTGAGAATACAGAAAATCTCGATGTGAAACAGCTTCTCATAGAGGATGTTTTAGTGGAAAATGGCAAGGTAAAGGGCGTAGTGACAGAGGATGAGGAAACATATCTCTGCAAGGCGGTTATTTTGGCGAGCGGTACTTACTTAAGCGGTCGTATCATCATTGGTGAAAAGACCTATGACGGCGGTCCAAACGGTCAGCGTGCGGCACAGAAGCTTTCTGACAGCCTGAAAAAGCTGGGCGTAAGACTCATGCGTTTCAAGACAGGTACTCCAGCCCGTGTAGATTCCCGTACACTCGATTATGATAAAATGCAGATTCAGCCGGGTGATGATGAAGCAAGAAATTTCTCCTTTATGAGTGACATAAAAACAAGGGAACAGACTCCATGCTACCTCACCTATACCAACGAGGAAACCCATAAAATCATTCGTGACAACATTCATCGCGCACCTATGGCAAACGGCATTATCAAGGGTATCGGCCCACGTTATTGCCCTTCTATCGAAACAAAGATTGTCCGTTTCCCAGATAAGGAACGTCATCAGCTCTTTATTGAGCCGGAAGGACTTCATACCAACGAGATGTACGTACAGGGCATGTCAACCAGCCTTCCAATGGATGTTCAGGTAGCTTTCCTGCATACTATTCCGGGCTTAGAGAATGCAAAGGTAATGCGTGCCGGCTATGCGATTGAATATGACTGCTTAGACCCAATGCAGTTAAAGCCTACCTTGGAATTAAAGGCAATAGACGGATTTTTCTCCGCCGGTCAGTCCAACGGTACTTCCGGTTATGAGGAAGCGGCGGCTCAGGGCATTATGGCTGGTATTAATGCAGCTTGCAAATTGCAGGGAAAAGAGCCTGTTATCTTGAAGCGTTCTGAGGCTTATATCGGCGTTCTGATTGATGATTTAGTAACTAAGGGCACTAACGAGCCATACCGCGTTATGACATCAAGAGCAGAATACAGACTGATTCTCCGTCAGGATAATGCAGACCAGAGACTTACTCCAATTGGCAGGCGTGTAGGTCTGGTGAGTGATGAACGCTGGGCAAGATTTACGAAAAAGAAGGAAAATATCGATAAAGCAATAGAGGCATTGAAGGGTACGATTTTAAACCCAAATGTGGAAACGCTGAAGCTTTTGGCAGATCATGATTTATGTGAAATAAAGACGAGTATAAGTCTGTTTGATTTGCTGAAAAGAGAAAATGTGGACTATGAAAAGCTGAGTACCGCCTTTGAGCTTCCAGAGTTAAATGCTGAAGAACGTGAGCAGGTAGAAATAACCAGTAACTATGAAGGCTACATCCGCCGTCAGCTTGATCAGGTTGCTCATATGGAAAAGCTGGAAAGCAAGCGTATTCCAGAGGATATTGATTATATGGATGTACCAAATTTACGTGATGAAGCTAGAGAAAAGCTGGCAGATATAAGACCTGTTTCTCTTGGTCAGGCAGGAAGAATTTCTGGTGTATCTCCAGCAGATGTATCAGTTCTGATGGTTTATCTTGAAGCGAAAAAGAGGGAAAAGGAGGCCGCTGAGTGAGAGTATTTTTAGAAAAGGCAGCCAGCGAGTATGGCGTAGAATTAAGTGAAAAACAGCTTCAGCAGTTCCAGCGTTATTATGAGCTTTTAATTGAATGGAACGAAAAAATAAATTTAACAGCTATTACCGAACCTCAGGAAGTGGCAGTTAAGCACTTTATTGACTCTGTTTCTGCATGGGACGAAAAGAGATTTGAGGGCGCAAAAAGCATTATTGATGTTGGCACTGGGGCGGGTTTCCCTGGTATTCCATTAAAGATTTTTCAGCCACAGCTAAAGCTGGTACTTTTGGATTCACTCAATAAGCGCATTAAATTTTTGCAGACTGTAGTGGATGAATTACAGCTTGACAATGTAGAGTGTATTCATGCAAGGGCTGAGGAAGGTGCCAAAAATCCAAAGCTTCGTGAAAACTTCGATATAGCAGTATCAAGAGCGGTAGCGAGATTGCCTGTGCTTGCAGAATATTGTATTCCTTTTGTGAAAGTTGGCGGTACATTTGCTGCTTTGAAGGGAATGAAATTTGCAGAAGAAGCAGAGGAAGGCAAGAAGGCATTGCAGATTTTGGGCGGCAGTGAGCCTGTTTCAGTAGAAAAGAAGTTACCTGGGCTTGATGATAAAAGAGCAGTAATTTATGTCAAAAAAATAAAATCAACACCGAAGAAATATCCAAGAAAAGCAGGAACTCCAGATAAAGA
>CALZDE010000017.1 GCA_945637225.1 uncultured Selenomonadaceae bacterium | reverse complement strand
ATTGAGGGCGTTATAATATATTTAGATTAAAATTAATAACTTTTAGTTATAAGTAATTTTATTATAGCTAAAAGTTTTTTATTTCCCAGAAGTATTGACATGTGGAAAAATTTGTGTTATGATTTTTAACGTGGTAGATTTTTGTTTGAAAATATGTTCTGAGCTATTGAACAAATTTTCAGTATATTGAAGTGTTATGTGTATTTTATTTCATTATTGGAGGACGCAAACATGAAGTTTGCAGAAAAAATAAGAATGCTCAGGAAAGCCAATAAAATGACTCAGACAGAAGTTGCAGAAGCCTTGGGCATGTCTCGTATTTCATACAGTGCGTATGAAGTGGGTGGCAAATATCCTCGAAATCATAAGACTTATTACCTGTTAGCGGAGTTATTTAATTGCGATAAGAACTTTCTTCTGCTAGAGGATGAGGAGGATGAAGAAGGCGACCCAGGAGTAGAGCTGAGCCGTTGTAATGTACTGTGCCGTCTAGGTGATTTGGTTTCCGAATTTAAAAAGCTGGTGGATAGTGGTAAGCTTACTGAAAATGAAATTGAAGTGGTAATGGCAGACTTAAATGCTATATGTGACGAACATATCCAAAAACTTCAGTTAAAGTAAAATTTACCCCAAAAAACGCCCCGTGACCGAAGTCGCGAGGCGTTTCTTGATTGTATGGAAAAGATTTGTATTTTAGGTATTACATACGGCCATTTGCCTTGAAGAATGCTTCTGCAACCTGTGGGAACAGAGCGTAGGACAGTACATCCTCTTCAGGAATTTCAGCCATAACCTTCTCAAGCTGGGAAGCACGAACCTGCTCGAAGATAGCTGGGTCAACGCTGTCAAGCTGAGAACGGATAGAAGCCAGCTTCAGGTCTACCTTCTTGCCAGCTAATTCCTTGCGGAAATCGTCCATGGTTGGAGCCTTAGCATCTTCAACAGCGCAGTCAGTAACCATTTCCTCAGGCTTAATCTTCATTGCTTTCAGAACTTCTGGCTTTACAGGAGCTGGAGTCTTACCGAACTTACCACGAGCTAAGTCACGAACCTCGTTTGGAACCATGGTGTAACGTGGCTGGCCATTAGCCTGCATGATTACGTTCATAGTAGCCATAGTACCTACGATCTGAGAAGAAGGAGTTACGAGTGGTGGATAACCGAGGTCTGCACGTACACGAGGCATCTCGTCTAACAGTTCCTGATACTTGTCTGCAGCGCCCATTTCCTTCAGCTGATTTACCATGTTGGAGAGCATACCGCCAGGAATCTGGAAGTCCAGAACCTTTGGATTTACATCGAAGTAACCTGGCAGGTTGAATTCCTTCATGATTTCCTTCTTAACGCCTAAGAAGTGCTTAGCAATTGGGTCCATAGCCTGACGGTCCAGACCAGTGTCACGCTCGGTGCCCTCTAAGGTAGCAACCATAGTCTCAGTACATGGCTGAGAGGTATCGTTTGCCAGTGGGGACAGTGCGCAGTCGATGATATCAACACCAGCCTCAATAGCCTTCATGTAGGTCATGGAACCGAAGCCGGAGGTGTAGTGGGTATGAAGTTCGATTGGCAGACCAACCTGCTCCTTCAGCTTCTTAACCAGATCCTCTGCAACATAAGGCTTTAACAGACCGGACATATCCTTAATGCAGATGGAATGAACGCCCATATCCTTCAGAACCTTTGCCAGATCAACGAAGGTCTGATTGGTGTGGAACTCACTGATGGTATAAACCAGACAGCCCTGTACATGTGGCTTCTCAGGTGCTTCTAAAGCTGCGGAAATAGCAGTCTTCAGGTTGGTTACGTCGTTCAGTGCATCGAAGATACGGAATACGCCAACGCCATGAGCAGAAGCCTGACGAACGAATGCACGAACTACGTCATCAGAATAATGATTGTAGCCTAACAGGTTCTGACCGCGGAGAAGCATCTGAATTGGAGTTTTCAAGTGCTTCTTCAGGGTGTCAAGACGTTCCCATGGGTCCTCGTTTAAGAAACGGAGACAGGAATCATAGGTAGCACCGCCCCATGCTTCTAAAGCATTGTAGCCGATCTTGTCGAGAGACTCGAGCATTGGCAGCATCTGGCCGATACGCATACGGGTAGCCAGCAGTGACTGATGAGCATCGCGGAGGACGGTTTCGGTAATCTTTACTGGATTTGCCATTTAAAAAACACTCCTTTAAATTAAGCTGTATTGAAGTAACAGCAATATATTACACACCTGTTGGGGAACAGGCAGCGGCTAAACTGATTGAGGTAAGCTTGCTCATAGCTTGACTAAATATAGATGTTTAGTTCTTCTTTGGTAATTCATCTACGATTTCTATCTGGTCAAGAACTGACTTCATGTTCTCACGGAAGCCAGCCAAATATTCCTGTCGCAGACGAGCCTGCTCCTGTTTTTCTTCCTCAGTAAGTCCCTCTGGGGATCTCTGCTTCCGAGACAGGGCGTTTATTCTGTTTATTAATTCTTTTGTTATCATTAAAATAAACCCTTCGTAAGATTTTACATAGTCTTATAGTTCATCTAATACTTATATTCTATATAAAACGGGATAATCCTCTTTTTTTTTACATAAATATTACATTTTTTTTAATTAGAAATCTTTTGAGTATTCAGATAATTTTCAGCAGGATATTTTTTTGTGTTAATGGTAGACTTTATGGGAATAAATGTGTTATAATTAGGATTGATTAAATTTGTGTATATACCCAGTAAAATTTTAAAGGGAGTTTGATATCATGAAATTAGTAGTAACTATCTTCGGCAAGGATCAGGTTGGCATTATCGCTAAGGTAAGCACTATCTTAGCAGACAACAATGTGAACATTGTCAGTGTAAATCAGAACATCGTTGATGGCTTTTTTAATATGGTCATGATGGCTGAGGCTATGGACAACAAGGTTCAGCTGCCAGAGGTTCAGAAGCTGATGAAGGCAAAGGGTGAAGAGCTGAATTTAGATATTAAGATTCAGAATGCAGAAATCTTCACTGCTATGCACCGTGTATAATTAGCAGAGGAGGCAAATTTCTGTGCTTACTATAGATAATATTTTAGAAACAAACCGCATGGTCACCGACCATAACCTCGATGTACGTACTATTACTATGGGTATTTCCCTGCGTGACTGTGCACATCCTAATATCACTCAGTTCTGTCAGAATGTTTACGATAAAATTACTACTTCTGCTGAATTTCTGGTAAAGACTGGTGAGGATATCGAGGCTCAGTATGGTATTCCAATTATCCACAAGCGTATTTCTGTTACTCCTATTGCTATTGCGGCAGAGGCATGCAAGACTGATTCCTTCGTTCCAGTAGCAGAGACTCTTGACAGGGCAGCCAAGGAAGTGGGCGTAAACTTTATCGGCGGTTTCTCCGCTTTGGTTGACAAGGGCTTTACTCATGGTGACAGAGTGCTGATTAATTCCATTCCTCAGGCTATGGCTACTACTGATGTAGTATGTTCCTCTGTAAACTTAGGCTCTACCAAGGCTGGTATCAACATGGACTGTGTCCGCGAGATGGGCGAGGTTATCAAGCGTACTGCTGAATTAACCCGTGACCGTGATGCTATCGGCTGTGCGAAGCTGGTAGTATTTGCTAATGCTCCAAGTGACAATCCTTTCATGGCTGGTGCTTTCCATGGTGTCAATGAGGCAGAAAAGGTTGTCAGCGTAGGCGTAAGCGGTCCTGGCGTTGTAAAGCATGCCTTAGAGGAATTAAAGGGTGCTGATTTCACTGAAGTAGCTGAAACCATTAAGAAGACTGCTTTCAAGATTACCCGCGTAGGTCAGCTGGTTGCTCGTGAGGCATCTAAGCGTCTGGGTGTTCCTTTTGGTATCATTGACCTTTCCCTTGCTCCTACTCCTGCTGTTGGTGACTCTGTGGCTAATGTATTAGAGGAAATGGGTATTGAGCGTTGCGGTGCTCCAGGTACTACTGCGGCTCTGGCATTATTAAATGATGCAGTTAAAAAGGGTGGCCTGATGGCTTCTTCCCATGTTGGCGGTCTGTCAGGTGCATTTATTCCTGTAAGTGAGGACCAGGGCATGATTGAGGCTGTTGAGTGCGGTTCTCTTTCTATTGAAAAGTTAGAAGCTATGACCTGCGTATGCTCTGTTGGTCTTGATATGATTGCTATCGAGGGTGATACCTCTGCGGCTACTATTTCTGGTATTATTGCTGATGAAGCAGCTATTGGTATGATTAACAACAAGACCACTGCTGTACGTGTAATTCCAGTTCCAGGCAAGAAGGTAGGCGATTCCGTAGAGTTCGGTGGTCTTTTGGGCCGTTGTCCTATCGTTCCTATCCGCAATCAGTGGAGCTCCGAGGCATTCATCGCTCGCGGTGGCCGTATTCCAGCTCCAGTACGCAGTCTGACCAACTAATGAAATGCGCATAACAAAGAAAATTAAGGATCAGCAGATTGAAATTCTAGGTGAAGTATATAAGGATGTAAAGCCAGCGCTTATATTTAAAAATCCCTTTGAATTGCTGATTGCAGTTATATTGTCCGCACAGTGTACAGACAAGAGAGTAAATGTTACTACGGCAAGGCTTTTTGCAAAGGCTCCAACTCCAGAAGCTATAATAGATATGGGGATTGAGGCTTTGGAGAATGAAATCCGTGACTGTGGTCTTTTTCATAACAAGGCTAAGAATATCATGGCTACCTGTCGTACATTGGTGGAGGAATTTTCTGGTGAGGTGCCAAGCGATTACGATACTTTGCTGAAATTGCCCGGTGTGGGCCGAAAGACAGCAAATGTAGTGACAAGTATCGCTTTTAATCGTCCTGCAATAGCGGTAGATACCCATGTTTTCCGTGTGGCAAACCGCTTGAAATTAGCAGTAGGAGATACTCCATTGCAGGTAGAGCAGGGCTTGATGAAGGCTATTCCGAAGGATAAATGGTCGGCGGCTCATCATTGGCTTATTTGGCATGGCCGAAAGTTGTGCAGGGCAAGAAATCCTCTTTGCGGTGAATGTCCATTAAATGAAATATGCCCTTCAAAGGAGGTGTAGGATCATGATTTATAGAAAGGCGAAGTTTTCTGATACGGAAGCAATTTATCGTCTCATAAGAGAATATGCAAGCACTGGTGTTATGCTGGCCCGTTCCCGTAATGCTATCTATGAAACACTTAGGGATATGGTAGTAGCAGAGCCAGAGTATGGCGGTGGAATTGTTGGTGTAGGCGGTCTGCATATTACATGGGACGCTATGGCAGAAATCCGTTCTATGGCAGTTGATCCTTCTGCAACTCGTCAGGGCATTGGCAGTGGTATCGTTAAGCAATTAGTAAAGGAAGGCCGTGAGCTTGGTGTAAAAACAATTTTTACACTGACATTGGAGCCGGAATTTTTTGCTTCACTGGGCTTTGTTGAGGTAGAAAAGGAGGCACTGCCATACAAGGTGTGGAAAGAGTGCATTGACTGCCCAAGATACCCTGACTGTAATGAAATAGCGATGGTTCTCAGTAAGGACCCGGAATAATGAAATAATACAGGGAACTGGCTCAGGCTGGTTCCTTGTTTTTATGGGAAAAACAACGTCAACATTGTTTTGCAGATAGGTTGACAATTAACTGTATTAATGATATACTTCTAATAGTGAATTTATTTATGAAAGAAGGATTATTTAATGCAGAAAGAATTTTCTCCTCAGAGCATGGCAAAAATGGCTATGTGTATTGCTCTTATAAGTGTTTCATCTTATATTACCTTTCCGCTTCCATTTACACCAGCTATGATTACGGCATCCACAGCCGCTATGGGATTGGCTGCTTTGGTGCTTACTCCTAAGCAGACCTTTATTACCATGAGTGCTTACCTTATATTGGGCGGTTTAGTGGGACTTCCTATTTTGCCAGGCGGTATTGGCGGACTTGGCAGGCTTTTGGGACCTACTGGCGGTTTTTACTTTGCCTGGGTAGTGGCATATACCTTGGTAAGTATGTTTAAGGGAGAAAGAATTAACTTTAAGAGATACTTAATTGTAACACTGGCTTTTTCCTTAACTATTGTTTATATTGGCGGTATTGCTTCTATGATGATGGTGCTGGATATTGGCTTGGAGGCCGCTGTTGTTCAGGCAATGCTTCCATTTATTCCGGGCGATATATTTAAGGGGATAATTGCCGCTTTTGTAGCTGTGAAGGTAAATAAGGCTTTGCCTAATACTTGATTATGACTGAGAAAATTATGATAAATAATTATTACGAGTTATTAAAAAATAAAGCTGAGTATTATCCACAGAAGGTTTTTTTACAGGTTGAAGAAAATGCTTATACCTATGAGTCTGTTTTGTCTATGGTGGATAAGCTGGCAGACAAATTTTTACAAAAAAGAGAAAATATATCACAGGGTGAAGCTGTGCTAATAACAGGAGAAGGCTTTCTGCAGCAGGCAGGAGCCTTTTTGGCATTGCAAAAATTAGGGGTTATACCAATTATCATGCATCATGGGTTTTCTGAAAAGGAAATATGGGAAATTATCATAAAAAACAGCTTGCAGGGCTGGTGGTGCTTGGATGATGACGGTCATTTTGAAAAATCTGACCTGCCTGTAAATATTCATCAGGAAAAGGATATAATGGGAGTTTTGACATCTGGCTCGACAGGTATTCCAAAAATTCTTTACCGTACATATTTCAGCTGGGGCGGATTTTTTGAGGAACAGAACAGAGTATTTCATATTGATGAAAATTCAGTAATATTTATTCATGGCAGTTTAAGCTTTACCGGAAACCTCAATATATTAGCTGGAATGCTTTTTGCAGGTGGCAGTGTGGTTACGAGTCATCAGCTTAATGGCAGAAAATGGCAAAAGCTTATAAGAAAATACAATGTAAACTGTCTTTATATGGTGCCTGCCAAATTGCAGATTTTAGCAGAATCAGGCAAAGATGAATACAACGAAATGAAGCATATTATTACTGGCTCACAGCTGGTAAGCGAGGTTTGCAGGAATGGTCTTTATAAAGCTTTTCCAAATGCAGAGCTGATACTTTATTACGGTGCTTCTGAGTTAAATTATATAACCTACAGAATTTTAAGGAAAAACAGTGAATTAGAACTTGAAAATCTCGGCAAACCATTTAGGGGAATTGAAATAATTATCAGAGATGATGTAATATATGTAGATACTCCTTATCATGTCAGCGGTGTGGAAATTCCTTTTACCTGTGAAGATACAGGCTATATCAATGAAAATGATGACCTTATCTTTCTGGGCAGGAAAACTCAATGGATTAATAAGGGCGGTTACAAGGTAAGCTGTTTAAAATTGGAGAATAAGATAAAAGCGTTGCCTGATGTAGCTAATGCTGTGGTTCTTTCCTGTGAGGACAAACTGAGGGGGCAGGAAGCCGCTGCCTTTATAGTTCTTAGTAATACTGACAATTTGACAAGAGAGGAATTTGAGGAGAAAAAGCATAATTGCCGTCAGCTTATACGTCAGAATTTTGATACTAAGGAAATACCGAAAATAATTAAATTTATTTCTGAAATTCCTTTAAATGACAGAGGAAAAACAGATAAGGAGGCTCTCTTATGCATCATTTAGCCAGAATAACAGCTAAAGTAAAGGGAAAGCAGTATGACGGAGCGATGATTATTAAAGCAGTATGGCAAAAGGAAGATTTGCCAGATAATGATGAGCCGGAGATTATCAAGGAAAACAGGAAAATGCTTGTCTGCAAGGCTGTTTATCATGGTGAAAGTCTCACTGTTACCATGCTTTTAAATTATGATGGTACAGTAAAAAAAGTAATAAAAAATCACAATGAATATGATATTAAATTATGTCAAAGCTTTACTCGTGAAGATGTATGGGAATTTGTAGATTCTGTTGGGGATACGAATCCTATTCATCAAGGAAATCAGCCAGTAGTACCTGGATTACTTTTGATGGAATACATAAAAAATAAACTCCCAACATCTGTAAAAAAACTTGAATTATCCTTTAGAAATGCTATTTTTGCTAATGAAGTATTCAAACTTGATATTGATGGTAATAATTTCAAATTGTGGGGAAAAAGAGATTTTGTAACGGGGAATTTTTATGAATAAGGTTTATGTTTTAGGTGGTTTTAGAACTCCTGTTGTAGTAAAAAATAATAAATTTAAAAATGTCAAGGCTGAGGAATTAGGAGCAGAAGTTATAAAGGCTATTTTGCAGAAATATCCAATAAAAGAGGATTTAGCTGGTATAATTGGCGGTAATGCAGTAGGCACTGGCGGAAATATTACAAGGTTAATGTCCCTTTTAGCGGGAATTTCTGAAAATGTTCCTGCCTATACAGTTGATATGCAATGTGCTTCAGGTGCAGTAGCTATTTCCAATGCTTATGCTGATATTGCTATGGGAAAAGGTGATGTGTATATCTGTGGCGGTATGGAAAGTTCATCCCTTCAGCCTTTAAGGGTTTACGATAAAAAGGATGACCGCTATTTAAAGGTGAAAAATAAAGATGGTGCTTATACCACAGCACAATTTATTCCTGATGAAATGGCAGAGGATGCAATGCTTCAGGGGGCAGAGCGTACCATGCAGTCAGAGAAAATGACAAAGGAAGAGCTGGATTTCTGGATAATGAGAAGCCATCATTTAGCGGCTAAAGCACAGCAGGAAGGTCTGTTGGATGATATAATCGTTCCGATAAATGGATATGCTATGGATGATGGTATTAGAGGAAAAATAAGTCAGAAGCTTTTAGACAGACTGCCAAGAATATTAGGTGAAAATACACTTCTCACAGCAGGAAATTCATGCCTGATTAATGACGGTGCGGCTTTTGTTGTGCTGGTATCAGAAAAATGGTTAAGCAGGCATAATGATTTTAAGCCAAAGGCAGAAATTATTGATTCTGTAATGGCTGGCAGTTATACAAAAGAAAGCCCAAGAGGTGCAATGCATACTGCGGATGAACTTTTAAAACGCAATAACATGAGGTATGAGGATATAAGTGCAATTGAATTTAATGAAGCATTTGCCGCAATAGATGTTCTTTTCCAAAGAGCACATTCTGATTTGATTGACAGGTACAATTCCTTAGGCGGAGCATTAGCCTACGGTCATCCCTATGGTGCGTCAGGCGGTATTCTCATGCTTCATTTATTAAAGGGCCTTGAATTGCACAATGGTGGTTATGGTGTGATGTCTATTGCAGGTGCTGGCGGTATGGGTATGGGAATTTTAGTCAGAGGTTTTTGAAAAAGTTCTTGACATCTGTTTTTAATCGTGCTAATATTGTACATATCAGTTGAACATTGTTTACAAATGCATTGAGCAAGAGAAGTAATCAGGGGAGCCTTACAGAGAGCTGCGGGTTGGTGCAACGCAGTAGGGGAAGCTGACGAAATACACTTGTGAGCAGCAGGCTGAAATAGTAGTAGGCTGTGCCGGTTGTCTCCGTTATCGTAGACTAGGGTATGAAGGTACCTGATGAGAGTGCTTCGTGGCTTAGGTCGCAGGAAGCAGGGTGGTAACACGTGCATTATAGCTCGTCCCTGTATATGGGGATGGGCTTTTTATATTTATATTTTAAAATTTAAGAAGTGTTTACTTTATAGTTTATTTTGAGGAGGATATTTAAAATGATCGTTGTAATGAGCCCACAGTCTACCGCTGAAGATTTAGAGAATGTAAAGAAGAAGATAGAACAGGAAGGCTTGCAGTACCATTTGTCCAGTGGCAGTGAACGCACTATCGTTGGCGTTATTGGTGACAAGAAGCTCATCAGCCATTTTGAGGATCACTGCTTCCTGCCAGGCGTTGAGAAGACTATGCGCATTACTGAGAAGTACAAGCTGGTTAGCCGTGAGTTCAAGGGTGAAAGCTCTGTTATTGATGTCGGCGGTGTAAAAATTGGTGGCAATAATCCTCCTGTAGTAATGGCTGGCCCATGTGCTGTTGAGAGCATGGAACAGCTGATGGAGGCTGCTAAGGCTGTAGCTGAGGGTGGTGCTCAGTTCCTGCGTGGTGGTGCATTCAAGCCTCGTACCTCTCCTTATGATTTCCAGGGCATGGCTGATGATGGTCTGAAAATGCTTCGTCAGGCAGCAGACGCTTTCAATCTGAAGGTTGTAACTGAGGTACTCGACCAGAGAAATGTTATGGAAGTTGCTGAGTATGCTGATGTACTTCAGATTGGTGCCCGTAACATGCAGAACTTCCAGCTCTTAAAGGAAGTTGGTGCGGCTGGCAGGCCTGTTATGCTGAAGCGTGGTCTTTGCGCTACTATCAAGGAATGGCTGAATGCTGCTGAGTACATTATGTCTGCTGGCTGTGATGATGTAATTTTCTGTGAGCGTGGTATTCGTACCTATGAGACCTATACCCGCAATACCTTGGATTTAAGTGCAGTTGTAGCTATCAAGGAATTAAGCCATCTGCCTATTATCGTTGACCCATCTCATGGTACTGGCCGCCGCAGTATGGTTCGTCCTATGGCAATGGCAGCAGTAACCGCTGGTGCTGATGGTCTGATTATCGAGGTTCATCCACATCCAGAGGTTGCTCTTTGTGATGGTGATCAGTCCCTGACTCCAGCAGATTTCAAGAGAACTATGGAAGACCTCAAGAAGGTTGCGGCTTTAAGAGCAGAGTTTTAATTAGTGGTACTTGGGAGGAAAGCAGAAATGGAAGAAGCAGAGTTTACAGAGCATTCCGCAGAAATAATGGCAAAGGCTATAGAAAATGTCAAGGGAATTAGGTTGGCAATAATTGGCGTTGGCCTGATTGGCGGTTCCTTGGGCTTGGCGTTGAAGGCTCGTTTGGGCGATGATATTTATATAACTGGTATGTGCCGTACTGAGGCATCCATGAAAAAGGCTGTGGAAATGGGAGCTGTGGATTTTGCTTCTGCTGACCCTGAAGAAGTGGTAAAGGATGCAGATATAATTTTCCTGAGTACTCCTGTGCTTCAGATGATGCCTATGACCGAAAAGCTTCTTCCTTTCATTAAAAAGGGTGCTATTATCACAGACGCAGGTTCCACTAAGCAGTATATATGGAATGAATTAAAGAAAATTCTTCCACCTGATATTTATTATATTGCAGGTCATCCTATGACTGGCCGTGAAAAAAGTGGTGTAGAAGCGGCTAGTGCGGATCTTTTTGTCAATAAATGCTATGTAATTGTAGAGGATACAGGTGCACCAAAGGAAGCTCATGATTTGATTTGTGATATGGTAAGAGTGACAGAAGCAAATCTCACTACTTTAGATATCGCCAAGCATGACCGCTGTGCTTCTGTTATCAGTCATATTCCTCATGTTGCGGCGGCGGCATTAGTTACCCTGCTCAATAGAAGTCATGGTGATAAGGAAGCCTGCCTGAAATTAGCTGGCGGTGGTTTTAAAGATACTACCCGAATTGCGTCCTCTAATTCTGATATGTGGGCTGATATCTGCATGACAAATCAGGCGGCTATTACTAATCATTTGAAACTTTTGCAGGGAATTTTGGCAGAAGTGATAGTGGCTATTGAAAGCGGTGACCGTCAGGCTGTACATGATTATTTTGCTAGTGCAAAGGAACGCCGTGACAGTATTCTGGAGCAGACAAAGAAGATGTATGAACTGATTTAATGAAAAAAGGCGGTGTTTAGCCGCCTACTTGATACATATTACGTTTATCACGATGGTCATTTTTCTCTAAAAAGAGATGTTCCTGTGGTTTTTGATTAATTGCAGCGGTGAGGAGTTCTAGTAATTCTTCATCGCTTTTTCCTTTTCTAAGTGGGGTTCTGAGGTCAGTTCCTTCCTTGTGATTGAGGCATAGCTTCAAAAATCCCTCTGAGGTAAGTCTGACGCGGTTGCATTTATCGCAGAATTTATGTTCAAGGGCATCAATAAAGCCGATTTCGCCACTAAAGCCATCTAGTTTGCAGTAGCTGGCAGGACCAAGAATTTTTCCTTTTGCTGGAGGAAGCTCGTGCAGGGTCCCCCATTTTTTTTCAATAAGGCTTCGTACTTCACTGGTAGGAAGTCCTTTTAATCCTGAATCAAAGGCACAGCCAACGGGCATTAGCTCTATATACCGTACCTTGATGGGGCGGTTTTGGGCTAATCCTGCCAATTCTGCAATATCCTCATCGTTTACGCCCTTGATGGGAACACAATTGATTTTTATATCAGAAAAACCTGTCTTTATGGCAGTATCTATTCCCTGCAAAACTTTTTCCAAGGCGTCTACCCGGCATAAATCGGCAAAGGTTTCCTTTCTCATGGTATCAAGGCTGATATTCAACTGGTCGATACCTGCTTCGTAAAGGTCCTGTGCCATGTCTGCCAAGAGGACTCCGTTGGTGGTGATAGCAATATTTTCTATGGCAGGGATTTTGCGTATTTCCTTTATGAGCAGGAGAAGATTTCTTCTAATCAGTGGTTCCCCGCCTGTTAAACGTATTTTTTTAATTCCTAGTTTGCTGATTAATCTTACTACACGCAGTATTTCCTCTAGGGTAAGTATATCCCAATGAGAATTTTTGGGAACGCCCTCGGCTGGCATGCAGTATTTACAGCGGAGATTACAGCGGTCAGTAAGGGAAATTCGCAGATATTCTATTTTTCTGCTGAAACCGTCCAGCATATTTTCACCTTTTTTCGTTATGATAATTATCAGATATTGTATGTCCAGTATTCGCTGAGGTCAGTTTCTGCCTTAGGGTCTGGGGAAATTACCAATTCGTGCTGTTTGTTGCTCACTCTCATGTATGGAGGAATGGAACGGGTGATGAAGGTGTTGCCTGCTATGGTACTGCCCTTGCCAATAACGGTTTCACCGCCAAGAATGGATGCATTAGAGTAAATTGTTACATTGTCCTCAATGGTAGGGTGACGTTTACAGCCCTTCAAGCCCTGTCCTGCTCTAGTGGAAAGTCCTCCCAAGGTAACACCCTGATAAATTTTTACGTGCTCACCAATGACAGTGGTTTCACCGATTACTACGCCTGTAGCATGGTCGATAAAGAAATATTTGCCGAGGGTAGCACCAGGATGGATATCTGTACCAGTACGGCTGTGTGCATGTTCAGTCATGATACGTGGAATCATAGGAATACCTAAAAGATAAAGCTCATGGGCAAGACGGTTTACCATAATGGCATAAAAGCCAGGGTAGGAAAAGACGATTTCATCTTTGTTAAAAGCAGCAGGGTCGCCATCATAAGCGGCCTGAATATCTGTCTTTAAATATTCACGGATGGTAGTAAGACGGTCAAGAAAAACAGCAGTCTGTGCTTCAGCATGTTCCTGACAGGCTTCCTTTGATTTGCCCTTAAAGTTTTCATCATAAGGAAGAGACTTAGCAATCTGTTCACTGAGTGTAGTGTAGATATTAGCCATAAGTCCGCCGAGCTCGTAACGCAGGGCAAAATTTCCGATAGCTTTTTTGCTGGAGAAGTGAGCTGGGAAAAGTACAGTTTCTAATTCCTCTATTACTCTGACGATGGCCTCGCGGTCAAGCAGTTCGCACTCTGTATTGCTCTGATTGCACTGGCAATTAACATCGTTTAATATTTCACTGACTATATTTTGGACTTTGCTGTCCATCTGACTAAACATAATATAAACGCTCCTTAAATTTCAATTCTTTCTTAAAGTATTATTATATAATGAAATTTTAATTTTAACAAGGGATAAGTTGAAAATACATACTGTATTTTCTTGATTAAATGTGTTATGGCAACAAGTTGCCGAAATTGATTAAATGTGTTATAATAGTCTTTAAGTATCGATATATTTTTAAAATAAGGAGTAAACCTTTTATGACAATTAATGATATAGTATATGGCTTTAAGCTTGTCCGCAAGGAAACTGTTGTGGAAGCTGGTTCGGAGGCATATATTTTTGAACATGAAAAAAGTGGTGCTAAACTGCTTTACATGGAAAATGATGATGATAACAAGGTGTTTTCTGCTTCTTTCCGTACTCCGCCTGCTGATGATACCGGTGTACCTCATATTATTGAGCATTCTACACTTTGCGGTTCACGTAAATTTCCTTTGAAGGAGCCATTTGTTGAGTTGGTAAAGGGTTCTTTAAATACCTTCCTCAATGCTATGACTTATCCAGATAAGACTATGTATCCAATAGCAAGCCTTAATGACAAGGATTTTCATAATCTTATGGATGTTTATCTTGATGCGGTTTTCTACCCATCTATCTATGATAAGCCGGAAATTCTCTTGCAGGAGGGCTGGCATTACGAGATTGAAAAGCCGGAAGAGCCATTGAAGTACAGCGGTGTTGTATTCAATGAAATGAAGGGTGCACTTTCTGACCCTGCTGACCAGCTGAATAATGAAATTTTTTCTGCTATTTTCCCGGATACTATTTACAGCAATGAATCCGGCGGTAATCCTGTACATATCCCAGAACTGACCTACGAACAGTTCAAGGAATTTCACAGAAAGTATTATTCCCCAGCAAACTGCTACCTTTTCCTTTACGGCAAGATGGATATTGAGGAGCAGCTGAAATTTATTGATGAGGAATACCTTTCTAATTTCGATAGGGTGGAAGTAGATTCTCATATCGAGGCACAGAAGCCTTTTGCTGAAACTGTTATCCATGAAGCTGAATACCCAGTTGGTGCTGATGATGATACCTCTGCCAAAACCTTCCTGAATTATTCTGCTGTTATCGGTGAGACTTGTGACAGTGAATTGGTTGCGGCGATGACTGTTCTTTGCAAGTCCTTATTGCAGAGCGAGGCTTCTCCAGTTCGTCAGGCTTTAGTGGATGCTGATCTTGGTCTTGATGTAGATGGTTCCTTTGAGGATTCTGTCCGTCAGCCAGTTTTCAGTGTGACTATAACTGGTTCTGAACCTGATAAATTAGATGAATTTAAAAATGTTCTGATGAACAGCTTTAAGGAGCAGGTAGAAAAGGGCATTGATAAAACTCTCTTAGAGGCTAGCCTTAACAATTTGGAATTCCGTCTCCGTGAGTCTGATTTTGGAACCGCTCCAAAGGGACTTATCTTCAATATCATAGCTATGAGCACTTGGCTTTATGATTTTGACCCATTGATGGCACTCCGCTATGAGAATGTTCTGAAAAAGCTTCGTGATGGTATAAAGTCCGATTATTACGAGAAAATTCTTCAGAAGTATGTAATTGAAAATGCTCACAGTGCCTTTGTGGTGATGAAGCCTAGCAAGACTTTGGCGGCAGAGCGTGAAAAGAAAATTGCTGATATTCTGGCAGAGAAAAAAGCAAAGATGACTGCTGAGGAAATTCAGGACATAATCAATACTACTGCCCGTTTGAAGGAAATGCAGCAGACTCCTGATTCACCAGAGGCACTTGCGACTATACCGCTTTTGGAAATAAGTGATATATCTCCTGATTCCATAAAATACCCATTGGAAGAAAGAAAGCTTGATGGAAATACAGTACTTTTCAGTAATGTAGATACCAGCGGTATTGCATATATGTCACTTTGCTTCGATATTAAAACCGTGCCACAGGATATGCTTCAGTATGCAAATCTCTTGGAGGATTTGCTGGGGGCGGTTGATACTGAGAAGTACAGCTATGCAGATTTAGCAAATCAGGCTAATTTACATACTGGCGGTATTGCCTTCCGCATTAGCTGTAATAATAATGAGAAGTGGGCAGATGGCTTCAATGCTCTTATGAGAGTGGAGTCCAAGTCTTTTGTGAGAAAGCTTCCTGAAACATGTCAGCTTATTTCTGAGATAATAAATGGCAGTCTCTTTACCGATAAGAAGCGTCTGAAAGATTTACTGCAAAGCTCCTATGCCGCAGCAGAGATGGGCATGCTTCAGTCTTCCGTTAATGTAATGATTGGCAGACTGGCTTCTCATCTTACTCCTGCTTCTGCTTATGACAGCACAGGCGGGCTTCCTAAGTATCAGTTTGTGAAGGCTTTGCTGAAGAATTACGATGAAAAATTTGAGGAGCTTTCTAATAAGTTAAAGGAAACTGCTAAAATTATATTCAACAGAAAAAATATGGTTGTCGGCATAACCTTAAAGGAAGAAGAATACCCACAGTTTGCAGAAGAATGCAGTAAGCTTTTGAATACCCTGCCAAATGAGGATTATCCTGTTCAGCAGTACAAGTGGGAAATGGGTGTATATCAGGAGGCTCTTTCCTCGGCTTCTCAGGTGCAGTATGTTGGTAAAGGTGCAAATCTGAAAAAGCTTGGTTACAATGAAGTTTCTGGCTGTGTTCGCATTTTGGATGTTATTCTTAAATATGAGTACTTCTGGACTAAAATTCGTATACAGGGCGGTGCGTATGGCTCTATGACACGTTTTGGCTTTGATGGTGAAATGATTTTTGCTTCCTATCGTGATCCAAAGCTGAAAGATACCATTAATGCTTTTGATGGTACAGCGGATTATGTGAGAAATTTTGAAGCCTCTAAGCGTGAAATGACAAAGTATATCATCGGTGCGATAAGCCATATTGACCATGCTTCTACCCCAAAGACAAAGGGCTTAATTGCTCAGGGAATGTGGTTTAAGGGAATTACCTACGAAGCACGTCAGAAAAGACGTAAGGAAATACTTTCTGCAACAGTAGATGATATCCGCAGTTTAGCACCTATGATTGAGGCGGCTATGCAGGAAAATAACCTTTGCGTATTTGGTAACGAGGTTGTTATAAACGAAAATAAGGATTTATTCCAGCAGATTACTAATGTTATGGAATGATTTCAAATTGAATAACGACTAAGAGATGTCCCCCACTTCTATAAGTGGCGGGGAACTTATTCTATAAACACGGTGGAGCATATCTCCATCGTCGTTGAAACGCTGTCAT
>CALZDE010000016.1 GCA_945637225.1 uncultured Selenomonadaceae bacterium | reverse complement strand
TTGTACAGGTAAATCTTGCCAAAGAGGACTCCAAGTCAGGCGTTTATGAGGAGGGATTGGAGGAACTGCTTCATAAGGTAGATGAAATGGAAAATCTCCATTTGCAGGGACTTATGCTCATTGCTCCTAATTACGAGGATGTAGAGGAATGCCGTCCTCTGTTTAAGAAAATGTATCAGATTTTTCAGCAGGCCAAGGCATGGTCATTGAATAATTCTGAAATGAAGTACCTTTCTATGGGAATGACTCATGATTATCAGATAGCCATAGAAGAAGGTGCCAATATCGTCCGTGTGGGAACTGCCATCTTCGGACAGCGTCAATATTAATTTACGGGAGGAAATTTAAGATGGGATTTATTGATAAAATTAATAGAAAAATGAATCCAGGTGCTTATGAGAATGATGATATCTTCGATGAGTCTGATATTGGCGAAGAAGATGAAGATGATTACGAGGAGCGAGTTGAGACTAAGTCTGACAAGAAGGAAAGCATTCCATCTCGCCGTAATCTTGGCAGTGAAAAGGTTGTAGATTTTACCAGTGCGGCTTCCCTCAGAGAAAAGGCGGCACAGGAACAGGCAGAGGCTCAGGCGGCAGCACAGGCAGCGGCTATTGCGGAAGCAACCAGCAAGCCTATGGAGGTTGTTGTAATAGAGCCAAAGACTTTTGATGATTCTCAGCAGGTTTCCCAGTGTCTTATGGACAAGCGTCCTGTTGTAATTAATTTTGAAAATACTGATACCGAGGTAGCCCATCGTATTGTGGACTTTATCAGCGGTACCATTTACGCCCTTGATGGCGATATAAGAAAAATCAGCCGTAATGTATTCCTCTGTGCTCCAAAGAATGTTACCCTTACAAATGGTGATATTGACAGCAGTTTAGGTGATTTCGGCTGGATGAAAAAATAAGGAGTCAGGAAAATGGTAAACAATTATACTGTAGGCTTCATCGGTGGCGGTGCGATGGCAGAGGCTATCATTTCTGGTGCCGTTTCCAATGGTGTTTTGCCTGCTGAAAATATTTTTGTATCTGATTTAAATCAGGAGCGTGTTTCTCTTTTAAAGGAAAAATACGGTGTCAATGCCTATTTAGGTGCTGATGAATTTATCAACAAGGTAAATCTCGTTCTTTTGGCTATTAAGCCACAGGTAGCGATGAAGGCTATGGAACAGGTAGCTGGCAAGCAGAATGACAGCGCAGTAGTTGCTTCTATCGTAGCTGGCCTGAAGCTGGAGAAGATTGAAAAGTTCTTCCCGGAGTCCTCTGTTATCCGTATCATGCCAAACACCCCATTAGCAGTTGGTGCAGGTATGTCCGCTTATGCTTTAGGCACTAAGGCAAAGGCTGAGGATGCTACCGTATTAGTTGAAATTCTTTCTGCATGCGGTAAGGCTATTGAGGTACAGGAGTCTATGATGGATGCTGTTACAGGTCTTTCCGGCAGTGCTCCAGCTTATGTATTCCTCATGATTGATGCATTAAGCGATGGCGGTGTAGCAGCTGGTCTTCCTCGTAAGACTGCTACCATGCTGGCGGCTCAGACTTTATTCGGTGCGGCAAAGATGGTATTAGACACTGGCCGTCATCCTGATGATTTGCGCGATCAGGTAACAAGCCCAGCCGGTACTACTATTGCTGGTGTAAGAGTGATGGAACAGCAGGGAGTAAGAGCTGCTTTAATTGATGCGGTAATTGCGGCAACTGACCGTTCCAAGGAATTAGGCAAGTAATTTAGTCCCTTGAGAGAAGGGTGTTTATGTCAGAAGTAAAAGAAAAAATTATACGTTTTTATAAAGGTTCAGAGGGTGCTGATACTGCTGTTAAATTAGTGGATATGGCAGAGCAGGTCATGAGCCGTGGCAAGTTTAAGTTAAGCGGTTTTCTCGATCCTTACGGTCAGGAAATAGCAGAAACTATCGTAGCTAACTATCCAGGTATCAGAGTTGACTTTGAGGGCGGTTATCAGGGAGCAGAGCGTCAGAGAGCTATGTTCATTGATGAAACCTTTGGCGGTAAGCCGGGCTTTGATGTTGCGGTTGTCAAAATCAGCTGGAATGGTCAGTTTGCAAGACCGGGACACCGTGATGTACTTGGTTCTCTTATGGGGCTGGGTATTGAGCGTGACAGAGTGGGCGATATTCTCATAGCAGGTGAAAATGCCCGCATTCTTACCGATGTGAAAATGGCAGAGTTCCTTGTAACAGACTTCAACAAGGTAGGCAGTATAGCGATCACCTGTGAAATTGATGATGTAGCCAACATTGCACCAAAGGAAGAACGTTGTAAGGAAATTCGTGCTACGGTAGCTTCTCTCCGCGTAGATTCCATTGCTGCTGCTGGCTATGGTTTTTCCCGCAGTCGTGCCGCCGCTGATATTGCCGCTGACAAGCTGAAACTGAATTGGCAGTCAGTGAAGGGGGCTTCTCAGACCATTAAGGAGGGCGATGTGCTTTCCATGCGTGGCAGGGGCCGTCTGGAGGTAGCAGAGGTACGTGGTACTACCAAAAAGGGACGTATCGGCATTGTACTGAAGCGTTATCTCTAAGTAGTTAGTAAGAAATTTGTTGTTAAATAAGGAGGCGCGTAACGTAATGCTTACGCCAATGGATATACATAACAAGGAATTTAAGTCTGGTTTTCGCGGTTACAGCCGTGAAGATGTAGATGAATTTCTTGATCAGGTAGTAAATGATTTTGAGAAGCTTTACAGAGAAAATACTCAGCTGAAAAAGGATGCTGAATTAGCAGACAAACGGTTAGAGCAGTATAAGCAGCTGGAGAAAAATCTTCAGGAAACCTTGATTGTGGCACAGCAGACTGCCTCTCAGCTGACTGATTCTGCCAAGGCAAGGGCTGAGGAAACCAAGCAGACTGCCCGTCAGGAAGCTGATAACATCAGAAAGGAAGCAGAAATAAGCTCTAAGCAGAGGATTGCAGAAGCTATGTCTGACGCTAGAAAGATTGTTGCGGATGCAAATTCAGAGAGCAAGCGAATTCTTGATGAGGCAACAGCCCGTACTCGTCAGCTGGAAGTGGAATATGACAGTATGCTGTCTTCCAAGATGAATTTCCTGACTAAGTTCAGAAATTTCCTGACTACTGAGCTTGATATGGTAACAGCCAGTGAAGACCTGCTGGAGAAGGCAAAACCACAGACAAAGCCACTTATTAAGCAGAAGATTTTCACAGATAAGGAGCTGGATTTAGCTAAGACCACTGTCATGCCAGCGATAATTCTGCCAGAGGAGGCAGAAGCTGATAATAAGGCTGATGACAAGAAGGAAAATCCACAGGCAGAATCTGAGGATAAGTAATCATTATTTTATGGTTGGGGGCCTTTTATTATACTGGAGGTAGAACAGAGTGCCCTTATTTATTGGATTTTTAGCAATTATTTTAGACCAGCTGGTAAAGATATATGTAGTTTCAAATATGAAATTAGGCGAGTCAATACCAGTCGTACAGGATATTTTTCATTTGACCTATGTACTGAATCCCGGTGCCGCTTTTGGTATACTGGAAAATCATAGATGGTTTTTCATTGTCATTTGCATAGCTATTCTCTTGGGTGTGGCGATTTTTTACAAGAGTATCCGCAGGGAATGTGCTATGTTCCGTTATGGTCTGGGGCTGCTTCTTGGCGGTGCAGTTGGCAACTTGATTGACAGGATTCAGAATGGTCTAGTAGTAGATTTTTTAGATTTTCGTATCTGGCCAGTATTTAATATTGCGGATATTGCCATTTGTGTGGGTGCAGTAATGCTGGTAGTATCTCTCTTAAATGAAAGCTGGCAGGATGAGCATTATAAAATGGGTCGTATCAAGACCAGAAGGGGCGGCAGTACATGGTAAGCTATGAAGCGGTAAACAGTGGTGAAAGATTAGATGTTTTCTTAACTGAACAAAATCAGGATTTTTCACGTTCTCATGTACAGAAGCTTATTGCCGATGGCAAGGTAATGGTAAATGGTCAGCAGAGAAAGGCAAATTTCAAGCTGACAGCTGGTGATGAAATTACTTTGGAAATTCCAGAGGCAGTAGAGGCAGAGATTTTGCCAGAGGATATTCCATTGGATATTCTCTATGAGGATAAGGATATTATCGTTATCAATAAGGCAAGAGGCATGGTGGTTCACCCAGCGGCAGGAGTTTTTTCCGGCACTCTGGTGAATGCCCTTATGCATCATTGTACTGACCTTTCAGGCATTAATGGTGAGCTTAGACCGGGTATTGTACATCGTCTTGATAAGGATACCTCGGGTGTTATGGTAGCCGCTAAGAGTGATAAGGCGCATTTAAGCCTTGCCCAGCAGATAAAGGATAAGACTGCACATAGGATTTATCAGGCTATTGTTTACGGTAATATCAAGGAAGAAGCAGGTATTATCAAGGGCGATATTGGCCGTCATCCTGTTGACAGGAAAAAGATGGCTATTGTGCAGGATGGTAAATCTGCTGTTACTCATTTCAAGGTATTAGAGCGTTTTGGTGAATACACTCTGGTAGAATGTGCATTAGAGACAGGTCGCACTCATCAGATTCGCGTTCATATGACTCATATCGGTCATCCTTTGGTGGGTGATCCTAAGTACGGTACAAATGGCAAGCGCAAGGATAATTTCTCCATTCAGGGACAGGCGCTTCATTCCATGAGTTTGGAGCTTGACCATCCTGTGACTGGCGAGCGCATGACCTTTAATACAGAATTACCTGAAGATATGCAGAAAATTCTCAGGTATTTACGTAATACACGCAAGTGAAACAGTTTAGGAGTGTGATTGGTATGGCAGAGTTTATTGATAAGACAGTCCTCATGGACGAGCAGGGAGTTCGTCGTGCTCTTACCCGTATTTCCCATGAAATCGTGGAGAAGAATAAGGGGGTGGAGGATATTGTACTGGTAGGTATCAGAACCCGCGGTGTTCCTATTGCCAAGCGTCTTGCTGACATGATTGAGCAGATTGAAGGAGTACGTCCGCCAGTAGGTATTTTGGATATTACTCTTTACCGTGATGACCTTTCTACTTTGTCTTACCAGCCAATAGTTCGTCCTACTACAATGCCTGTGGATATTGACCGCAAGGTAATTGTTTTGGTGGATGATGTACTGTACACTGGCCGTACTATTCGTGCTGCTCTTGACGCTATCATGGATATGGGCCGTCCTCAGTCTATCAAGCTGGCTGTACTGGTAGACCGTGGCCATCGTGAGCTTCCTATCCGTGCTGATTTCGTAGGCAAGAATGTACCTACTGCTTCCCGTGAGTCCATCGCTGTACTGGTGAATGAGCTTGATGGTGAGGAAAGAGTAGTAATTCGTGAAAAGGTTGAAGGCTAAATAAGGCATATGATATTAGGGGAGGTTCTTGTAACTATCCCCTAATTTTTCATGAAAATACAAAATACATTGAAATTATCGATTAAAAATATTTGACAATATTAATTATTTAGTATAAAATAAAATTGGGGATAAAGCCCTAATGGTTTTATTGGCAATTGTGGAGGGATTCACGATGGATAGAATAATTAAGGTAACCGGCAATGGTCGTATTTCGGTTAAACCGGATCTTACTCGTGTTGAAATGATATTATCTGATTCAAGACCAACTTATGATGCAGTAGTCAAGCTTTCCACAGCTATGACTGAGCTTTTGCGTATTAGCTTATCTAAGATCGGCTTTGATAAAAAGGATATTCGTACAGAATTTTTTGATATCAGCCCTTATTATGAGGATTACATGGATGACAAGGATGAGCATAAACAGCGTTTCTTAGGTCATAAGTATACTCATGGCATGCGTCTGGAATTTCCTAATGACAGCAAGCTTCTGGGGCAGTGTATCAAGGCGATTGCTTCCTGTCCTGCAAAACCGGAATTTAAGGTTTCTTATACCATAAAGGACACCGAATCCTTGAAAAACCTGATTATCGGCAAGGCAGTAGCGGATGCCAGAAAAAAGGCAGAGGTACTTAGTCAGGCGGCTGGAATATCTCTGGGAAGTATTCAGACTATGGAATATAACTGGGACGATATACAGTTTATTTCAAATACGGATATAGCTTTGAGTGATGAACTTTATGACAATGAATCTTCAAATTTTAAGCTTAACATAGAGCCAGAAGACGTGGAAGCTACCGACACTGTAACTGTTATTTGGAGCATTCTGTAACTTAATAAAAATAAGGTAAGTAGTGTGAATAAATCAGCACCGCTTACCTTTTTTATTTGCATTTGAAATTTTAACAGGAATCTTAGTAGAATAAGAGCATGACTAAACCGCCTGATGTGGAAGCCGCTACCATACAGAATTTCAGAATAGGACGTGGTGCAAGGTGTGTCAGCTTTGCGCCTAAGTATGCACCGATTGTCTGACCTATAAGGGTTTGCAGGAAAATAGCGAAATCGAGCTGACCATTGAGGAAATAGCCGAAACCGCCGGAAGCCGCAATAGGCAGGATTACCATCATGCACGTACCAACTGACTGAAGGATTGGCACACCGAAAATTACCATGAGGGTAATCTGAATAAAAGCCGCCGCTCCGATACCGAATGCACCGGAAATAAAGCCGTTAATCATACCAGCAATTATGCCGTAGGTGTAAAGCTTGCCACCTTCTAATAAATCAGGTCTTGCCCTAAAGGTCTTATTCATCCACTCAGGGTGATATACCTTCATGTAAAGAAGAACCGCTGAAAAAAGCATGATGTAGGCTGACATATGCCCCAAGGTATCTGAAGGGAGATAATTGGAGAAATTAGCTCCGAAGAAAGCACCGACAATACCGCCACAGCCCATGATAGCACCGGTCTTGACAATGACCTCACCCTCTTTAAAATGGCTGACAGCACCGGAAAGGGTGGTAAAAACCATAGCAGAAAGGGCAACTGCCAAAGCAGTATGAATTGGAATGCCAAAGCCGACAGTGAGAAGTGCAATAGTAATACCCGCACCGCCGATACCGATGAAGCCAAAAATCAAGCCCATTAAAACCATAGATATAAATAACATTTTAGAAAAAACCTTCTTTCGCCAGAATAACAAAACAATTATAACACATAAAATGAGGAAAATACAGGATTTATTTATCTATTATTGAATTTTTACAATAAAATTTAGTGCATACAGAAGCTTTTTATGGTATACTAATAAGATATGGAATTTGTGAAATAACTGATTTTAGATAGATATAGGAGAGATTAGAGTGGTTGAATTATTGGCACCGGCAGGCAGTCGTGAGGCTCTTGTTGCGGCAGTAGAAAGTGGTGCAAATGCTGTCTATCTGGCAGGTAATATGTTTGGTGCGAGGGCATATGCGGATAATTTTGATGAAGATGGCATGCGTGAGGCGATACGTTTCGCTCATTTGCGTGGTGTACAGATTCATGTGACCGTCAATACCATAGTGGATGATAATGAAATTCCTAAAATGAAGGAATACCTGCGCTTTCTGTCCGAAGCTGGTGCTGATGCGGTACTGGTGCAGGATTTGGGCGTAGCAAAGCTGGCTCATGAGGTGGCTCCTGAGCTTCCTTTACATGCAAGTACACAGATGACAGTGCACAATCTTGATGGCGTGCTGGCCTTACAGAAATTAGGTTTTACTCGTGTGGTTCTGTCCCGTGAGCTGACTCTTGACGCTATCCGCTATATATGCGCTAACTGTGATGTGGAGATTGAAACATTTGTGCATGGTGCTCTCTGTGTATGCTATTCCGGTCAGTGCCTTATGAGCAGTATTATCGGTGGCAGAAGCGGTAATCGCGGCCGTTGTGCACAGCCATGCCGTCTGCCTTATGAATTAGTGGATGAAAAGGATAATAATCTCTTAAAGGACAGTGCAGGCAAGTATCTTTTAAGTCCGCGTGACATCAAGGGCATAAATCTCATTCCACAGCTGATTGAGGCTGGTGTGGCTTCCTTAAAGATAGAAGGCCGTATGAAGCGTCCTGAGTATGTAGCTATTGTTATAAGTACTTATCGCAAGGTGATTGACAGCTATTATGCAGGGCAGTTTGCAGTGACAGAGGCTGATGAAAAACGTCTTGCGCAGATTTTTAACCGTGATTTTACAACTGCTTACCTAGAAAAAAAGCAGGGCCGTAACATGATGAGTGACCGTCGTCCGAATAATCGTGGCCTTATGCTTGGCAGAGTGCTTTTCTATGACTGGGACAGCAAGAGAGCAGTTTTGAAATTAAGCGACAAGCTAGCTGAGGGCGATCAGATTGATTTCTGGGTAAAGGTCGGTGGCAGGGTAAGTGCTACTGTGAAGGATATGCAGGAGGTTGCCGTACCTAAGAAGGGCAGAAATGACGCTATCAAGAAGGCATTGGCTTACGGAAAACCTTTAAATGTGGCAGAGGCAGGACAGGTGGTAAGCGTTCCAGTTGATGGCAGAGTGTATGAGTCAGACAGAGCTTTCAAGGTCTACGATGCCGAGCTTATGACATGGGCGGCTAAATTCTATAACAGTGGTGCGCCTGTAAGACGTATTCCAGTGGATGTGGCGGTCAGCGCGGCGGTTGGTGAGCCTTTGCGTATTTCTATGACAGATGCCGATGGCAACCAAAGTGAGGGCGTTACTGAATTTATCGGTCAGCAGGCACAGAAGAGACCTTTAAATGATGAAACTGTCAATAAGCAGATTTCCCGCTTAGGTACTTCTATTTTTGAATTGCGTAACCTGACTACTGATATTCAGGGTGAGGTAATGGTGCCTGTAAGCGAGATTAATGAAGCACGCCGTAAAGCGGTAGAGGCACTAGAAACAGTGCGTTTGCAGAGGTATGATGAAAATGCCCGCAATATGCCTACCTTTGGCAGTATGCACGATATTATCGGCAGTAAAGGCAATTTGCAGAAGGAAAAGCACAGTGGCATTGAGCTTTCTGTGGCTGTGGATAACTTGGAGAAGCTTCATACTGCACTAAGGGCAGGGGCGGATATTATCATCTTTGGCGGTGATGTCAGCAAGGAAAATTATCTTACAGCTGAAATGTACCAAAAGGCAATTTTCGCTGCTCATAAGGCAGGTAAAAAAATAATTTTAGGTACACCACGTATTATCAGGCAGAGTGATTTGCAGAGCTTCCACAAATGGCTGGGCGCATTTACTGAACTTAAGCCTGATGGTATCTGTGCGCATAATATCGGTACTTTTTACGCTATTCGTGAGCTTACCGACATTCCTGTGCAGATTGATTATTCTCTTATCAGCTATAATCATAATACCCTGCAATTCTGGAATCAGCAGGATGTGATGGGAATTACTCTTTCTCCTGAATTGAACTTTACTCAGATTGAAGCAATTGCTAAGAAAAAGAATGGCATGAAGCTTGAGTGCTTAGTTGATGGAAATCTTGAATTAATGGTTTCTGAATATTGCTGTACGGGAAGCTTTTTGGGTGGACTTGATACAGGAAAATGCGGTGCACCTTGCGTAAATGCCGGCAAGAAGTTTTTCTTAAAGGATAGAAAAGGTGTTAAATTCCCATTAGTGATGGATCAGAACTGTCATATGCATTTATTAAATGGCAATCGTCTGAGTATGCTTCCTCATGCAATGAAATTTGCTAAGATGGGTATTGATGTTATCCGTATAGATGGCAGATTTATGGGAAATAATCAGTTAAAGGGAATTATTGAAAATTACCGTTATTACATGAATTTAAAAAATGAATTAAATGACATAGAGAAGGAAGAAGCGGAAAGAAAAGAGGGGGATAATATTACCCGAGGTCATTTCTTCCGAGGTGTTTTGTGAAATAAGGTGAAATAATTGGATAAAGCGGCTTTAAAAACTCTTGAATATAATAAAATTTTAAGTAAATTAGCAGAAAAAGCAGGCTCTAAATTAGGCAGGGAATTATGTCTTGGGCTTCATCCTGCTTCTGATATTGATGATGTGAGAGAAAGTCTTGCTCAGACTGCTGAAGCTGTTTATGTTGACAGTATGACTCGTCCGCCATTAGGTGGTATTTTCGATTTACGTCCTAGTATCAAAAAGGTTGGCTTGGGGGCAGTTCTTGAATTAGAGGAAATTCAGAATATCCTCATGACTATGTATGCCATGCGTGCTATTAAAAAATTCTTTAAGGATTTGGAAATGGAAGCACCAATGCTGAAAGAAAAAGCACATGGTATTGAAATTTTGGGTAATTTAGAGAGAAACTTAGAAAATACCGTTGACGAGCATGGTAATCTACGTGATGATGCAAGTGTAGAGCTTCGCCGTATCCGTAGGGAAATGAAGGTAAGTCAGGCACGTATAAAAGACCATTTAGCTAATATTCTTCATTCCAGCGAATATCAGAAATTCTTTCAGGACGCAATTGTTACCATACGTGGAGACCGTTATGTAGTTCCTATTAAGCAGGAATATAAAAATTATTTTCCTGGTATTGTACATGACCAGTCAGCAAGTGGTTCTACCGTATTTATTGAGCCAATGGCAGTAGTAAATTTAAACAATGAAGTCAAGCAGATGATTGCGGCTGAACGTCATGAGATTGACAGAATTTTGCGTGATATTTCCAATCAGGTACGCAGAGTAGATGAACAGCTTCTGACTAACTGTGAAATTATGGCAGAGATTGATTTTGCCTTTGCTAAAGCTTCACTTGCTCATGAAATGCAGGCAATTGAGCCAATGATTAATGATGAAGGACGTACTAATTTAATGAATGCCCGACATCCATTGATTAATAAGGATATAGTAGTTCCTATTGACATTTCATTAGGCGAGAAATACACAATGCTTTTGGTAACAGGTCCAAATACTGGCGGTAAAACTGTCAGCATGAAGACATTGGGTATCATGGTATTAATGGCACAGTCAGGTTTATTTATCCCATGTGCAACTGGCTCTGAATTAGCAATTTATAACAATATTTATGCTGATATTGGTGATGAGCAGAGTATCGAGCAGAGTCTTTCAACTTTCTCTGCACACATGACGCATTTAGTAGATATTCTCGGCAAGGTGGAAAACGAGGATTTGCTGCTTTTGGATGAGCTTGGTGCTGGTACTGACCCAGAGGAAGGTGCTGCTCTGGCTATGTCAATTTTGGAGAGGCTTTTGGCTATTAAGTGCGCTGTTGTAGCGACGACTCATTACTCCGAATTAAAGACATTTGCCTTTAGCCGTGATGGTATTGAAAATGCCTGTGTTG
Source organism: uncultured Selenomonadaceae bacterium (assembly GCA_945637225.1). Taxonomy (GTDB): domain Bacteria; phylum Bacillota; class Negativicutes; order Selenomonadales; family Selenomonadaceae; genus CAMCDL01. The sequence continues at coordinate 5,904 of CALZDE010000016.1, read as the reverse complement.
AATTTGATGTAGATACATTAAGACCTACTTATCGCCTGTTAATTGGTATTCCTGGTGCTTCCAATGCTTTTGCAATAAGCAGCAGATTGGGATTAAGCAAGTCACTTATTATTCGTGCAAAACAGCTTATTCAGGCAGACCATGCTCAGTTTGAACAGGTTATTAATCAGCTGGAAAAGGAAAAGCTCATGTATGAACGTATGAATGCAGACATTTTGCAGAAACAGCGTCATGCAGAAAAATTAGAAGCTAAGGCTGAAGCCATGCGTCTGGAATTGAGTCAGAAAAAGGCAGAAATTCTCCGTAAGGCCAAGGATGAAGGTGCGGCTCTGGTAAGACGTGCAAGACGTGAATCTGAGGCAGTTATCAAGGAGCTTCGTGAGCAGTTCAACGATTTTGGTATGCAGAAACGTCAGCAGGCTATCATTGATGCCAGGGCAAAGCTGGAAGCAGAGGCTTCTAAGGTACGTCCGGGACTTGTTTCTTCTAAGGCATACAATAAATCCGTAGATATGAAGGAGCTTGAAGTCGGCGATATTGTTTACGTTACCAAGCTTGACCAGAAGGGTGCAGTTCTTTCCATTCAGGGCAAGGAGTTAAGCGTACAGCTGGGAAGCATGAAGATGAATGTCAAGGTGCGTGACTGCAAGTTTGTAGAAAAGGCTCCTAAGGAGAAAAAGCAGAATAATACCAGCTGGAAAAATCTCGGTGGCGGTGGTGCTAAAAAGCGTACAGGCGGTAATTTCGTCAGCAAGGTTATGGAAGCACACAGAGAAATAGACATTCGCGGTTTAATGGTGAATGAGGCCGAGATAATGGTAGGAAAATTCATTGATGATGCTTTAATGGCAGGACTCAGTGAGGTTATTATCATTCATGGCAAGGGTACAGGTGCGCTTCGCAAGGGAATGCACGAATATTTAAAACGTCATAAAAATGTAGCTGATTTTAATTTTGCTGATATGAGCGAGGGCGGTACAGGTGCTACTGTGGCTCAATTGCAGTAATAACGACTATATAAAGAGAATTTACTATTGTAATTTTATCATTATATGTGTTATAATTAAAATAGCTACGTTAAATTTTAAAGGAGGATGCTTATGGAAAAGCGTACAGGAGCTGCTAGAAGGACAAATCGTCCGCGCAATAACAGCAAATCTGGCGGCATTGGAAAACGTGTTTTTCTCGGTGTACTCATTATAGTTTTAGTAATGGTGTTGGGCGTTGGTTGTGGCTTTTTGACGGCTACAATGAATACCAGAGAGGATTTAGCTGATGTAAGACCGCCGGCATCTTCACAGATTTACGATATTAATGGAAATGAATTAGCAAATATTCATGCGGAAGAAAACCGTGTGCCTGTTTCAATCAGACAGATTCCAAAGGATTTGCAGAATGCTTTTGTGGCAGTAGAGGATAACCGCTTCTATGACCATATCGGTGTTGACCCAAAGGGCATATTGCGAGCTGTTGTTTCCAATATTACCAGTAAGGAAGTAGCTGAGGGTGGTTCTACCATTACACAGCAGCTGGCGAAGAATGCATATCTGACTCAGGAACGTACTATGAAGCGTAAGATTCAGGAAGTGTTTTTAGCACTTAGACTTGAACAGCAGTACACTAAGCAGGAAATTTTAGAGCTTTATCTGAATCAGATTTATTTCGGTCAGGGTGCTTATGGCGTTCAGGCGGCGGCTAAGACCTATTTTGGTAAGGATGTATCCGAGCTTGATACCAATGAGTGCGCTGTTTTAGCGGGTATTCCAAAGAGTCCAAACTATTATTCTCCATTGAACAGCATGGAGGCAGCACAGAAACGCAAGGCTACAGTTCTTGACCAGATGGTAAAGTATGGCTATATGAATGCCATGACAGCTAATTCCTTGAAGAAGGAGCCTCTGAAGCTGGCAAAACCACATGCGGATGATAATTCAAATACCCCAAAATATTTTGTTAATTATGTAATTCAGGAATTAATCAATAAGTATGGTGCAGATGCAGTATATAAGGATGGTCTGAAGATTTATACCACCATAGATATGGATATGCAGCGTGCGGCAGAAGAAGCGATGAAGAATTTGCCAAACAGCTCTACAGATGCTAACGGCAATAAACAGCCACAGGGTGCTTTGGTTGCTATTGACCCTGCAACTGGCTACATCAAGGCTATGGTTGGCGGACGTGGCACTGACCAGTTCAACCGTGCTACTATGGCGGAGCGTCAGCCAGGTTCTGCATTTAAGCCATTTGTTTTTGCGGCGGCATTGGAGTCTGATTATTCACCTTCTTCCATGATTGACGATAAGCCACTGAAGATTGGTGACTGGTCTCCTCAGAATTACAATCGTACCTTCAATGGTATGGTGTCCTTGCGCTATACTGCAGAGCAGTCCTTGAATGTTCCAACTGTCAAGCTGGCACAGGAAATAGGTCTTGATAAGGTCATCTATTACGCTAAGGAAATGGGTATTTCTTCTTTGGTAATGGATGGTTCATCTGCTCATAATGACAAGAATTTTGCAATTACTTTAGGCGGTCTTACCCGTGGTGTTACCCCATTAGAGCTGACAAGTGCTTATGGTACCTTTGCTAATAGTGGTGTTCATGTGGCACCAGTTGCTATCATTAAGGTACTCGACAGAAATGGCAAGATAATGGAGGAAGCTCGTCCTGAGACAAAGCAGGTTATGAAGCGTTCCAGTGCTGAAGAGCTGACAAGTATGCTCATGGGCGTAGTTCAGCGTGGTACTGGTACAAGGGCTAATATTGGCCGTCCAGCGGCAGGTAAAACTGGTACTACAAGTGATTACCTCGATGCATGGTTTGTCGGCTATGTGCCTGATTTAGTCTGCGGTGTATGGGTAGGCTGTGATGATAATGCAAGTCTTGGCGGTATGACAGGCGGTGCTACGCCAGCTGTTATTTGGAAGGCATTTATGTCTAAGGCATTAAATGGTACTCCTGTAAAGCAGTTTGAGGGTGTATCTCCTCCACCTGCGGCAGAAAAGCCAAGCGGTTATGCTCATGAAAGTAAGAAAACTGATGACAAGAATAAGGATAAGAAGGACGGCAAAAAGGCTGGAGAGAAGCCAGCAATTATCCCTGGCAACTCTGAAAAGGCAGCCGAAACAGGGGCAAATTCTCCTGATTCACCAGCGGCACCAGCACCTGCGCCAGAGCCTGCAGTTCCAAGCGGACCATCTCCAATGCCTGGAGGAGCTGGCAAGCAGTCAAATCAGTAATTAAGCTTTATAATTAATTAATTAATTAATATACAAAATCCTTAGTAAGATTGGAGAGATAAAATTTGGCACATAATGTGTATGATACACTGGTTGAGCGTGGACTTATTGCTCAGTGCACTAATGCAGAGGAAGTAAGAAAGCTTTTAGAAGAAGAGCAGGTTACTTTCTATGTAGGTTTTGACCCTACTGCTGACAGTCTTCATGTAGGTCATTTCTTAGGTCTTATGGTAATGTCTCACTTGCAGAAGGCAGGTCATCGTCCTATCTGTTTAGTTGGCGGTGGTACTGGTACTGTTGGTGACCCATCTGGCCGTACCGATATGCGCAAGATGCTGACTGATGAAGATATTGAATATAACTGCAATCAGTTCAAGAAGCAGATGGCTCGTTTCATCGACTTTTCTGAGGGCAAGGGCATTATGGTAAATAATGGTGACTGGCTCCGCAAGCTGAATTATATTGAGTTACTGCGTGACATTGGTCCTCATTTCTCTGTAAACCGCATGCTGACTGCTGAGTGCTACAAGAACCGCATGGAGAAGGGCCTTACCTTCTTAGAGTTCAATTACATGATCATGCAGTCCTATGACTTCTTAGAGCTTCATCGCCGTTATGGCCTTAAGATGGAGCTGGGCGGTGATGACCAGTGGTCCAACATCATTGGCGGTGTTGAGCTGACCCGTCGTAAGACTGGTGATACAGTATATGGCCTTACCTTTACCCTTTTGACTAAGAGTGATGGCAAGAAGATGGGCAAGACTGCTGGCGGTGCTCTGTGGCTGGATGCAGAAAAGACTTCTCCATATGATTTCTATCAGTACTGGAGAAATGTTGATGATGCAGATGTAGAGAAGTGCCTGGCTATGCTGACCTTCCTGCCAATGGATGAGGTTCGCCGTCTGGGTGCCTTGAAGGATGCGGCTATCAATGAAGCTAAGACCGTACTTGCTTACGAAGTAACCAAGATGGTACATGGCGAGGAAGAAGCTAATAAGGCAAAGGCTGCGGCTGAAGCAGTATTTGGTGGTGCTGGCTCTAGCGAAAATATGCCAACCATCGAAGCAGGTGCAGAAGCTGTAGGCTCTAAGGTGCTGGATATTTTGGTAGCAAATAAGGTATTCGCTTCCAAGGGTGAAGGTCGCCGACTCATTCAGCAGAATGGTGTATCATTAAATGATGTAAAACTTTCTGACCCTGATTACGTACTGACCGAAGCTGATTTTACAGACGGTGAGGCTATCGTAAAGAAGGGCAAGAAGAAATTCTATAGATTAGTAAAATAAGATTAAAGGAGATTTTTTAATATGTCAGGACATTCAAAGTGGGCAAATATTAAGCGTAAAAAGGGTGCAAATGATGCTATTCGCGGTAAGATTACTACCAAGATTGGCCGTGAGATTACTATCGCTGTTCGTATGGGCGGTGCTGACCCTACCGGTAACATGAGACTGAAGCTGGCTCTCACCAAGGCAAAGGCAAACAACATTCCAAAGGATAACATCAAGCGTGCTATTGATAAGGGTATGGGTGCATCCGGTGACAGCAATTACGAGGAGATGACCTACGAGGGTTACGGCCCAGGCGGCAGTGCTCTGATTGTCAACGTACTCACCGACAACAAGAACCGTACTGCAGCAGATGTACGTCACATTTTCTCCAAGTATGGCGGAAGCCTCGGTGCAACTGGCTGTGTAGGCTGGATGTTCAAGAAGAAGGCAGTTTTCGTTGTTGAGAAGGAAACTTTTGATGACGAGGATGCTCTCATGGAGTTAGTTCTTGATGCTGGTGCCGAGGATTTCGTAGCTGAGGACGATGTATTTGAGATTACCGCTGACCCAGAGGCTTTTGATGACATTCTGCAGGCTTTAGGCGATAAGGGTATTGAGACTGCTTCTGCAGAGATTACCATGGTTCCTGATAATACCGTTAAGGTTGAGGGTGCTAACGCTACCAATATGCAGAAGATGCTGGATGCATTCGATGATAACGATGATGTTCAGGATGTATACGGCAACTACGAGATGGACGAGGAAGAGTAATAACAGATGTTAGCTTTGGGGATTGACCCAGGCACAGCGATCTGCGGTTATGGCTTTGTGGAATACAAGGGAAGCAGATTAATTCCTCATGAATATGGTGCCATTACAACAAGTCCAAAGGCAAGGATGCAGGACAGATTAATGACTCTGTATGACGAGCTTGATGGACTGATAAAAAAATACAAGCCGGATGTAATGGGAGTAGAGCAGTTATTTTTCAATAGGAATGTAACTACAGCTATTCCTGTAGGTCAGGCGAGAGGTGTAGTGCTTTTGGCGGCTGCTAAAAATAATTTAGAGCTGGTGGAACGTACACCGCTTCAGGTAAAGCAGGCTGTAACAGGTTATGGCAAGGCAGATAAGAAGCAGGTTATCTACATGGTGACAAAACTTCTTCATTTACCAAAGCCACCTTCTCCTGATGATGTAGCAGATGCATTGGCTGTGGCTATTTGTACTAGCTACATGATGAACAGTCAGATCAGGGGATTGGGCTGATAAAAATAAATATATAAAATACTTGACAAGCTGAAGTGTTTTATGTTATACTTAACAAGTCGGTTAGGCAAGGCTTAGTTGTTTAGTCGATATTTGCCGAAGTGGCGGAATTGGCAGACGCA
>CALZDE010000015.1 GCA_945637225.1 uncultured Selenomonadaceae bacterium | reverse complement strand
TGCTCATGATGTTCATGGTCGTGATGATGCTCGTGTTCATGCTCATGATGATGTTCATGCCCATGAAGGTATTCCATATCATGGTCGTGATTTTCATGCTCATGGTCAAGGATTACATTGAAGTCACACGCCGCAAGTCCAGCCTTTTTTACCTGGCCTATTTCCACCTTGAAGCCCTGAACTGACAGCTTTCCCAGCACATCCATTACCTTTTCCCTGTTCGCTCCCAAATCTATAAGAGCACCGCAAAGCATATCACCGCTGACACCAAAGCTTCCATCTATGTACAATACTTTACTCATTTTTAATCCCCAATCTGTTTATCTGTGCCGCAATATAGCCTGCACCATAGCCATTATCAATATTTACCACTGCTATTCCGTTTGCACAGGAATTTATCATCGTAAGAAGTGCTGATACACCATGAAAATTTGCACCATAGCCCACAGAGGTCGGTACTGCAATTACCGGCTTATCTACCAGACCGCCAATGACACTTCCCAATGCACCTTCCATACCTGCCACCGCAATAACACAGTTCGCCTTCTGAATTTTTTCCACCTGACTGAAAAGACGGTGAATACCGCTGACACCTACATCATAAATCCGGTCTACGTAACAGCCAAAAAACTCCGCCGTCTGAGCCGCTTCCTCTGCCACAGGAATATCTGCCGTACCAGCAGTACATACCGCTACATGACCTTTAAGCGTTTTTTCCTTATCCTGCAATTTAATTATTCTGGATAATTTATCATATGTAGCCTGAGGGAATTTCTTCTTCACCAGTTCGTACTGCTCCTGACTGGCACGGGTAGCCATGACCTCTCCCTCTGCTTCGTAAAGCCTTTCAACAATTCCCAAAAGATGTTCATCAGCCTTACCCTGTGCGAAAATAACCTCTGGAAAACCGGAGCGGATACGGCGATGAGTATCTACCTTGGCATAGCCCATTTCTTCAAACGGCTTTCTTCTAAGATATAATTCCGCTTCCTCAATGGATATTTTATTCTCCTTCACCTGCTGTAAAAGCTCTAACGTATCTATTTTTACCGCCCCTTTAAGTCCAAGTAAATCTCGTTGAAATATGGCTCCAGCTCTCTTACTATGCTGTCTCTTTTTTCAACAGCCATCAGCATTTCCTCTGGTCTCAGCTGAATTTTTCCCGCATCACCAAGCACTCTGACACGAAAATCCCGAAATCCCATTTCAGAAAGTACACTCTCTGCACTCTCTACTCTCTGCAAAAGACCTTCTGTAATGCGTCGTCCTGTCGGTATTCTCGTAGCAAGGCAGGCATAGGATGGCTTATTCCATGTAAATAGCCCTGCTTCCCTGCTCAGTTTACGTATTTCGGCTTTGGTCAGTCCTGCCATTCTAAGCGGAGAAAAAACCTTCATTTCCTTCAATGCCTTTGCCCCCGGCCTGTCTGACAAATCATCAGAAGCATTCGTGCCATCAATAACTGCATTATATCCGTCAGCACGTGCATTTTCTAAAATCGCACCAAATACACGCTTTTTGCAGTAATAGCAACGACGGCTGTTATTTTCTGCCACAATATCATCTGCTAAAATATCTGCTCTGATAATTTTCAGCTTATCCTCAGCCCCTAATGATTTAGCAAGCCTTACTGCATCATTCAGTTCAAATTCCGGCTGAAATGCGCCCTTGATAAAATACGGCTTTATATCCGCACCATATTTCATGCCAGCATAAAGAAGATATGAAGAATCCACACCACCCGAAAAGCCCAAAGCTATCTTAGGATGGTCGTAAAAAAACTTCTCCAAACCGACAATATTACTATTCTCGTTCATAAGGCAAAACTCCTGCTAAAACTCTTTATTTTTTCCTTAAAAAATGAACTTTTGTTTCATTTTTCTATTTACTTGTGTAAATTAATCTGCTAAAATATAACTATCATCATTAAAAGGGAGTGTGAACTATGGGACGTAATCGTTGCTCTGACGAGCGCCAAGCTCAAATTTATGAAGTAATAAAAAGCTTTCTCATGGAAAAAGGTTATCCCCCTTCTGTGCGGGAAATTGGCAAGATTGTTGGTCTGAAGTCAAGTTCCACTGTCCACGGCTATCTTGCCAAGCTGGAAGAAGCTGGAAAAATTGTCAGGGACCCTACCAAGCCACGTGCCATTGACCTTGTAGATGATCAGGCATGGAAAGACACCACTACTATTCCTTTAGTATACCGTGGTGAGGATTCCTTCGAGGACGAAGATAATATTATCACAGAAATAGCCATGCCAAACAACTGGCTTCCTGTTCGTGAACATCTATTCAGCATGCATGTAGATAATGACGATTTAGCAAGCTGTGGCATAGAGGAAGATGATTTTATTATCATCAAACAGCAGAGACTTGCTAAAGATAAAGATATAATGCTGGTAATACCTGAAGGTGAGACTAAAGCTGTACTGCGCCTCTGCTCGAAGGAAAAGGGTGGCGGGCTTTTAATTAACGACCTTGGTGCTTCTGACCTGCTTAGAAAAGCTAAAGTCATCGGCAAGGTAATATCCGTATATCATCAGTTCTAAACTAAGCTATTGATAAAGGCTGTCAGAATTTATCTGGCAGCCCTTTTTAGGTCCAAAATTACTTATTATTTTCAGGAACAGCTGGTGCATCAGGATCAAAGGTGGTTGGCCACTGATGGAAAGTCAATAAGCCCTGCTGATATTCCATCTGAGCCTCTGGAGTCATAACAGGATTCTGAAGCAGCTCCACTACGAAACAGCCACCGAAATCACCCTTGAAATAAGTGAGAATAGCCTGATTTTCTGCTTCCATGATACGGTCAGCTACGCCATCACCGGTAGTATCAACCTCTACCTCTTTTGCACTGACACAGTACATACCAGCCTTGCCATCTTCCATCTCTACGATGTTTACCTGCTCAAAAAGTCCCTTCTTGCCAAAGTTTTCTACTGCTGTCTGACGTTCCGCATCACTTAAGTTAATGAGATTATCTGGAATATCCTCTGGCAGAAAAGCATTCGGCATAATAATCCATGCCTTCTTTAAGTTGAATCCCTCGTTCTCAAAAACAAGAACCTCTCCCTTACTATTCTCATAAACAGTAGAAGCTGGAATAACACCTAATGGCTTCATTGGTGTATTAATGCTATAGCCATATCTCTGACTGGTATAACGGTAGGTATTCTTTGGTACGGTCTGTTCAACCTGAGTTTCACTTTCTACCGCTTCCTCTGCACTAGCTACGGAAATATCTGCAAAATTAACTGTCATAACAGTAACAGCAAAAGCCATGCCTGCAACTAAAAGCTTCTTCAAATTCATAATAAAACCCCTTTTATCTAGCTCTCTAAAGCACCACTGTGCTTACATAACACATATTAAATAATAAAACTAAAAAATACATGAAAAAAATATTAAAATTTAATAAAAATCATACAAGCTCTGCCACTAAATCCTCAGTGAAGCCCTGTAAAATCCTTACCTTTACGATAGTACCCTCTGGAATTTCTTCCTCTACACCCTCTATATATACCTGATCATCTACATCATCAGCCTGACGGTAGGAACGTCCATAAGGAAGTCCATCCTCAGTATGGCCTTCAATAATCACTTCCAGCTCCTTGCCCTCAAGACTTTCATTTATTTCCTGAGAAATCTTGCTCTGGAGCGCCTTCAGCTGATGATAACGCTCCTCCATAACCTCCTGTGGAATCTGGTCTGGCATGGAAGCCGCCGCAGTATCCTCCTCCTGTGAGTAAGTAAAGATACCAGCATGGTCAAATCTCTGTTCCTCAAAGAAATGATAAAGCTCCTCAAACTGCTCATCAGTCTCGCCAGGGAAGCCGACAATAAAGGTAGAACGCACTACTACGCCCGGAATACGCTCACGAAGCTTTTTCAGCAGCACCTCAATCTGTTCCTTTGTGTCGGGGCGGTGCATATTGCGTAAAATGGTATTGTTGGCATGCTGGAGAGGAATATCTACATATTTTACCAGCTTTTCCTCAGAAGCAATCAGGTCAATCAGCTCGTCACTGAAGAAGCGTGGATAGCTATAGAGTGTGCGAATCCACTTAATGCCGTCTACCTTGACAATTTCCTTCAAAAGTTCCACCAGGCTAGGCTTGCCATAGATATCATGGCCGTAGTTAGTGGTATCCTGTGCAATCAACACTATTTCCTTGACACCCTTAGCCGCTAAATTCCTTGCCTCAGTGCAGATATCCTCAATCTTACGGCTGCGGTATTTGCCACGGATTAATGGAATAGCACAGAAAGCACAGCGGTTGTTACAGCCCTCTGCAATCTTGATGTAAGCAGTATGTGCAGGAGTGGTAGGAATACGAGGACATGCGGCATCATAAATGGTGTTGTTTTCGCCATCAATTACAACGCGGTTGCCCTTCAAGGCTTCCTCAACGGCTTCCATAATTCTATGCCATGCACCGGTGCCTACGATAGCATCCGCCTCAGGAAGTTCGTCAAGAAGCTCCTGCTTGTAACGCTGGCCAAGACAGCCTGCTACAATCAAAGCCTGACATTTTCCCTGCTTAATATCCTTGTAGCCAGCCATCGTAAGAATAGTATTGATAGATTCTTCCTTTGCTGACTGAATAAAAGCACAGGTATTAACAATAAGAACATCAGCCTCTGCCGGTTCATTTGTCAGTTCAAAATTGTTCTCCTGCAAAATGCCCAGCATAACCTCTGTATCAATTAAATTCTTGGAACAGCCCAAGCTGATAAAACCAGCCTTCACAAAATTCCCTCCTAAATATTAACCTGAAAAATTAATTTAAGCGTGTATTTTTCACCCATTTATCTAAAAGCTCCTGCTTTCGTTCCTTTGGCAAATCCACCAACGGCATAAAAAGCACGAGATTTTTTCCTGTCATTTTCTTGTACGCCATAGTATTTCTGTTGGTTGGCATAAAGTAAAAATTATTTTTCTGCAAAACAAGCTGTGCCTCATCCCCCTGAAGCCAGTCTGCAAACAATTTAGCCTGTTCCTCGTTAGGAGATTTTAAAAGTATGCCCGTACCCGTCAGCGTGCAGGCAGTACCCTCTGAAGGATAAGCTATTGTCAAAGGAAATTCCTCATTGATGTAGCGCAAAGCCTCGCTCTGCACAGCAATGGAAACATCCACCTCACCCATGCCAGCCATGCGCACTGGTGTGGAGAGATACTTAGAATACTGCACTACCTTCGGATGAAGCTTAGTAAATATTTTTGTGGCATTTTCCTCACCATACTGCGATATCATGGTAAAAAGAATATTGGCTGAGGCATCTGCCGCCAGAAAGTCAGTCATACCGATACGGATATCCTTGCGGTCTGCCAGCTCCTGCCAGCTCATTGGCAAGCTTTCCTGCCTTACCGCATAATCATAATTAATACAGAAAACCACAGGATCATACCACACGCCAGTCCAAAAGCCATTCTGATCCTTTAAGCCATCCCAGACGGAATCACCTGTTTCTGAAATATGAGGTACCAGCCAGCCATTTCCAGCAATACGGTTAAGCATGTGACTGTTAGTCAGAACAAGGTCAGCCTTTCCTGTATCCGTCACTCTCTTAGCTAATTCATCCTCTGTAAGCGGAACAAAAACAACCTTTATCTTATGGTTCTTTTCATATTCATCAGCCAGCGGAGCAACATTTTCTGCCGGTAATGTTGTCAATACGGTTATTGCTGGCAGTGTACTGACAGTTTTCACCTCGCTCACATGCTTAGAAAGGTACATCGAACTTCCAAAGGCTATTACCAATAATGTAAAAGCTGTTATAAAAAGTGCCGTATAACGACCCACCCACAATCACCGTCCTTAAATCCATAAAAATAACATTAAGGGCCGCCCCGGAAGACAGCCCCTATATTCTAAAATTAAAGTCTTACTTGTTACGACGTAACCAGTCTGGAATATCGTCTGCAATATTATTTACTTTAAAGAAAGCCTTGTTTACATCACCATGTGGAGTATGAATAACATCCTGATTCTGTGGCTGAGACTGCTGCTGTGCATTGTTAGCAAAACCAGTATTATTAGCAGTATAACCAGTGCTCTGACCGCCTAAGCCAGTAGGACGCTGTGGGAAACCGCCCAAGCCAGTAGCAGCAGCAGTCTGATTTACCTTTGGATTGCCAACAGGCTGCTGAATTCTGCCCTGATCAAATAAACGCTGCTGATTCATGCCACCCATACCGCCATTGATAGCAGTACGGCTGCCACTGCTCTGCTTATTTGCCTCTAATACATTATCATCAGTCTCAAAGCCGGTAGCAATAACGGTTACGCGGACACTGTCGCCCATTGTCTCGTCCTCGGTAACACCCCAAATAATATCTGCATCCTCCTGCGCCTGCTCACTGATGTAATCACTTGCCTCACCAACCTGCAGAAGACCTACGTTTTCGGTAGAGCCAGCTACATTCATGAGAATACGTGGTGCGCCAGTGATGTTTACACCCAGCAGAGGAGAATTGATAGCTGCCTTTGCCGCATCAAGAGCCGCATTGTCACCGGAGCCTTCACCTACACCCATCAGTGCAGTACCGCCCTTGCTCATGATAGAGCATACATCGGCGAAGTCAACATTAACAAGACCGGAGCCAACGATAAGGTCGGAAATACTCTGAACACCAATACGCAGTACATCATCAGCCATAGCAAAAGCCTGCTTAACAGTTGTATTCTTGTCAGCTACTACCATCAGTCGCTGATTTGGAATCACAATAACGGTATCTACAGCCTGACAAAGAGCATCCAAGCCCCAGTCAGCATTGCGCATACGAGGCTTGCCCTCATACTGGAAAGGACGGGTAACTACACCAACAGTAAGAGCCTCTACTTCCTTTGCACATGCCGCAACTACACCAGCCGCACCAGTACCAGTACCACCGCCCATGCCAGCAGTAACGAATACCATATCCGCACCGCGCAGAGCTTCCAGAATTTCTTCACGGCTTTCCTCTGCTGCCAGACGGCCAATCTCAGGCTTTGCACCGGCACCGAGACCACGGGTCAGCTTACTGCCAATCTGAATACGTCTAGAAGCAAGGGACTTGCTAAGAGCCTGAGCATCGGTATTAACAGCGATAAACTCAACACCCTTTACGCCACAGCGAATCATGTGATTAACGGCATTACCGCCGCCACCGCCTACACCGATTACCTTTATTTTAACGAGAGAACCAATGTCCTCCATCATATCAAACTCAACGCCCATCTAATAAAACCTCCAGAAATTTATTTTTCAGCAAGGACCTTCCAGTCCCTTATCTATTGACTAATAAAATCTATTAACCACTATATTCTATCATTATTTTTTTAATTTATCCATAGGTAAAATGTATTTTTTTAATAAAAATTAAAATAATTACGTCTTTTTTACAAGGAAACGGCGTATTCTGCCCAAATTACGGAATATTCTCATACCAAAAGCCAGCAACGCTACATAATAAAGGTCTATGCTCAAGTTGTCACCAACATATACCAGAAAAGCCGCCAATAATGAATTAGAGAAAAAACCAAAAATAAATGATTTATCATCAAAAACATCATCAAGTGCCGCCCTGACGCCACCAAATACAGAATCCAGAGAAGCCAGCAATGCAATTGAAAACAGCTTTGAGTAAGCTAATGGTATACTCCAAGGTACCATAATACCTAAAATAAGACCAAGGATAAGCCCTATTACTGCTAAGACCATATCATGTTCCCTCCTCATTTGCCGCTTCGGCATATTTGAAAGGATTAGCCGCCTTATAAGCAGGTATTAATATTTCCTTGCTCTCCTGTGCATTTACAGTGATACCCCATACTTTCAGAGTATCTGCCACACCGCCACGCATATTAATAGCCGCTAATAAATCTCTGCTGCTGCCAATAGCCCTTATTTCAAAAGGTGGCGCTGACCTGACATTATTTACAGAAATAGTAGGCCCTGCACATCTTATTTCAGAATTTCCCGTCAGTCTCTGGCCATTAATAGAAATCGCCTCTGCACCAGCGGCTCTCAGCTCATTAATGACCTTCAGCATATCCTCATCATGAATGAGGTAGAGATTTGGGTCATCATTTTTTACCATTTTTTTGCTATCATCAAGCGTGACAATAACACCTGGTCCCTTGACAGCAGTCTGGCCTGAAGCAAGCATCAAACCGTCATAAATTGAGGCTGAATGTCCATCATCACTGCTGGCTAATGCCGACAATTTTTCCTTAAGCTGCTGATTCTCACTGCTGAGCTGTTTCACGCGAAGAGTTAAATCCTCAATACGCTGATTGGCTGGCAAAGACTTTATATCCTGTGCACTTCTGAACTGTACTGCCAGCATAAAGCCGAGTACCATACAGACGAGTGCTACGGACAAGCTTCCTCTCTCTATTTTTAGGGAACTAAGGGAAAATCCACTTTGCTGTAATTCTGCTTCCGCTTTTTCCATATCTCTCCCCCCTTACTTATAATTTTTAAATTTTATAAACGGCGATGAGTACTGAAAATCAATGTACTCAATAGGATATTTGGCAGTCTGCAGCTCTGCTACAAAATTCTTTGTAATGTCTGCCTTTTCGTCCAAATTCTCCATTTTGCCAATTCTAATCTGCACTGAGTTATTTGTATAAGCTATTACATGTTCTGGATTATCAATACTTATCTCAGATAACTGTTTACGGGAAAAGTCATCTAACAGGTCAAGATATGTCAAAACCTGCTGTAAATTATCTTCAGCTACTTTATCTCCCACAAAAAGGTCTTCCAGCTTCACGCCTGTCACAAGCGGAACAGGCATTTCAGACAAGGTGCGGTGTGCTGACAGAACAGTACCGTCCTTGCCTATATCGAGATAGCCATAATCACAAGGGACTATCGCCAGCGGAATACGTTCCGTTATCTCAATATCTAATGCGCTGGGAAATTTGCGCCTGATATTCACCTGTTCAATACGTAAATCCTTCAGCAATGTTTCCCGAATTTCATCAGTCTCCAGCTGAAACATGTTTTCGCCCTCATGAATGCTGGCAATTCGGCATATTTCTTCGCTGGAAACAAACTGATTTCCTGTGACGTTGATATTGCGCAGTACAAAGATAGGCGAGAAGGCAAAGGCGATGATTATCAGGGAGACTACTAATAACCCTAAAATATTAACAACCGTATTTTGCGATATTGTCCTATTGCTTTTAATCTCCTGCGTAGCTGCCAAGTCATCGCCTCCTTTCATATTATTAAAATTAACATTTTAATTTCTTACTAAATTACTTTTCGTAGCCAGCCATCAGAAGAATCTTCTCACATAAATCTGGGAATTCCAGACCAATAGCTCTGCCTGCATCTGGTACAAGAGAAGTCTCAGTCATGCCAGGAACAGTATTTACCTCAATTGCATAAGGCTTGCCGCTCCAGCCCAGCATGAAGTCAATTCTGGCAATGCCACGGCAACCGCATACACTGAATGCCTTGATTGCATCTTCCTTGACAGCCTTCTCGATCTCAGGCTCAATTGGTGCAGGAATGATATGGGTAGAAGCTCCTGCCTTGTACTTTGTCTCATAGTCATAACGGCCAGTAGTGGTGGTAATCTCAATGATAGGGAATGCTTCCTTCTGAGAATCGTCACCCCATACAGCAACAGTCAGCTCACGGCCACGGATAAATTCCTCTACCATGATCTCATTGTCATACTTAAATGCTTCACTTAAAGCCTTTTCCAGCTCGCCCTGAGTCTCAACGATTACTACACCGATACTTGAGCCCTGGGAAGACGCCTTTACTACCAATGGCAAATTGAACTCTGCAAGAATTTCGCTGTAAAGGTCACGTCTCTTGCTTTCATGACGGAAATAATTCTTAAACTTTGGAGTAGAAATGCCAGCGGATTCAAACAGTCTCTTGGTGTGAATCTTATCCATTGTAGCAGCCGCAGCCAATACGCCGGAGCCAGTGTAAGGAATACCCATCATATCAAGAGTACCCTGCAAAATGCCATCCTCACCAAACTTGCCATGAAGGGCATTAAAAACGAATTCCGCACCGGATTCCTTTATCTGCTGTGGAAAATTAACTGGGTCTAATTCCAAGCCTTCTGCATTATAGCCCTTGGATTTCAAAGCATTGAGAATTGCATTACCACTACGGCGGGAAACCTCAGCTTCTGTAGAAGGACCGCCCATTACAACAACTATTTTTTTCATTATAATCTACCCTCACCTATTATTTCAAAAGCTCTACCAGCTCTTCACCGCATTTTACAATATCTCCGGCACCCATAGTCATGATGAGGTCGCCTTCTTTTGCAATGGATTTCAGATATGCTGGAATATCATTTTTATTCTGAATATATACAGTTTCCTGACCGGTCTGCTCGGCAACTTCCTTTACAAGAAGCTCACCATTGATACCAGGGATTGGGTCCTCACCAGCAGAATAAACATCTGTGAGAATCAGTAAGTCCGCATCCTTGAAGCAGGCACCATACTCCTTCTGTAAAAGCTGGGTACGGCTGTAGCGATGTGGCTGGAATGCACAGACAAGACGCTTTGGATTAGTCTGACGGGCAGCCTTCAAGGTAGTAGCAATCTCAGTTGGATGATGGGCATAGTCGTCTACTACCCAAACGCCATTTGCCTTGCCCTTAGTCTGGAAACGTCTCTTAGCACCATTGAACTGAGTAAGGCCTTCTGCCATCTGTGGGACTGTTAAGCCAAGCTGAACGCCAGTTACTACTGCCGCCATAGCATTTAATACGTTGTGCTTGCCTGGAATATTCAGTACTACTCTGCCTAAGTTTTCACCCTTGTGCATTACATCAAAGGCAATACCAGAGCCCTCAGCTACAATATTAGCCGCCTGATAATCAGCCTCATGCTCAATAGCATAGGAAATGATTTTCTTATCTACAGTCTTAACGATATTGCGGATATTTTCATTATCGAAGCATACTACAGCAAAGCCGTCATCACGAATCTGACTGAGGAACTGATGGAATGCCTTAATGATGTTTTCCATAGTACCGTAATGGTCCATGTGGTCATTCTCTACATTGGTAACAATACCAACGTAAGGATAATATTTCAGGAATGTACCATCGCTTTCATCTGCTTCAGAAACAAGGTAATCACTCTTGCCTAACTTAGCATTACTGCCTAAATAATCTACCTCACCGCCAATGATAATACTTGGAGATACACCCTCATAATCGAGAGCAACGCCCAGCATAGAGGTAGTAGAGGTCTTGCCATGAGCACCAGCTACAGCAATACCCTTGCAGCTATTGATAAGGAAAGCATTAACGTCAGAACGATGGAGACGCTTCAAGCCTAAACGCTTTGCTTCCACTACCTCAGGATTTTCTTCACGGATAGCAGTAGAAACTACGATAGCTTCAGCATTCTGTACATTTTCTGCCTTCTGGCCAATGTATACGGTAGCACCTAAGTCACGAAGAACACCAGTCATTACGGATTCCTTAAGGTCAGAGCCTGATACCTCATAGCCCTTCTCCACCAGAATCTTTGCCAGTGCGCTCATTCCAGCACCGCCAATACCTACAAAGTGAACCTTCTTTATTCCAGTCAACACAGTAAAACTTCCTTTCAGTTTTTCTTGCTTCTTGCCAGTTCTATAATTATATCAGCTATAACATCAGCCGCCTGTGGTCTGCCTAAAAGCTTGCTGGCCGCTGACATCTTTCTTAAAGTTTTTGAATTTGCCAAAAGGCTCTCAATGGTGTCAATCAAAATATCTGCATTTAAGTCCTTATTGAGAATTACCTTAGCCGCCCCTGCATTCTCTACGGCTCTGGCATTGTATTCCTGATGATTTTCTGATGCATAAGGATATGGCACCAATATAGAAGGAATACCCTTGGCAGTAAGCTCTGCCAAACCAGTAGCACCAGCCCTGAATACAGCCAAATCAGCAATAGACATAGCCATAGGCATATTGTAGAGATATGGCTTCACCTGTAAATTATCGCATTTATCAAGGTCAAGGCCAGCTTCCTTTATTTTCTGCATAGTGCCTTCATACTCGCCCTTGCCTGTAGCCATAAGAATCTGAAGCTCATCATCATTGGCATAATGCTTCAGCACGCCCACCATAGACTGATTAATGGTACGGGCACCACGACTGCCACCTGATACGAGAATCGTCTTTTTATCAGGGTCAAGCCCTAATTCCTGATAGCCCTTTGCACTATCGGTATCCATGACCTCAGAACGAATAGGATTGCCAGTAAATACTGACTTTTCCTTTGGGAAATATTTCAATGCTTCGGGTGAACCAGTTGCAATACAGTCTACAAATCGGCTTAAAATTTTATTTGTAATACCAGGCAGAACATTCTGCTCCTGTACCATTGTAGGAATACCAGACAGGCTGGCCGCCATGAGGATTGGACCGCATACATAACCGCCAGTACCGATAACCACATCAGGATTAAAGTTCTTCACTATACCTCTTGCCTTTATTACACCAGCCATTGCCTTCATCGCACGAAGGAAATTCTCTGGTGAAAGACTGCGCTTGAAGCTCTGAACCTCAACTGTAGCAAAAGGAAGCCCCTCTTTTGGTATAATGTCAGATTCTAAGCCCTGTGATGTACCTACATACAAAACCTCTAAATCTTTAACCTTCTTCTGCAAGGTACGAAGTATGGTAAGAGCCGGATAAATGTGTCCGCCAGTACCACCACCTGAAACTATTACACGCATTACTTAAGCAGCTCCTTTACCAGACGCTTAAAGTCACGTCCTCTTTCCTCAAAACCGCTGTACATATCAAAGCTTGCACAGGCAGGAGAAAGAAGAACAGTCTGAGGAACACCGGAAATAGACCTGGCAATTTCCACAGCCTTTTCCATGGAATAGCCAGCCTGATATATATTATCCTCTGGGAAGCCATTGGCAACAGCTTCCTTGGTAAATCTCTCTGCCGCGTCTCCCACAAGAATAAGTGCGTCACAACGCTGTTTTACCTTAGTCATAAACTCGGTCAAATCAGTATGCTTATCATCACCGCCGGCAATGAGCACAATATGGTCATCAAAGCTCTGCAAAGCCTTGATAGCGGAATCAGTATTGGTAGCCTTGGAATCATTGTAATAAGGTACACCGCCCACAGTAGCTACTGGCTCAATGCGATGCTCTACACCAGCAAATGACTTCAGTACCTCGATAATCTTTGGAATAACCGCACCGCCTAAGTATGCCGCCAGTGCTGCCGCCAAAGCATTTTCTACATTATGTCCGCCCTTTATCTTCAAATCCTCTACCTTACAGAGACGGCAAACCTGTCCCTGCCAGGAAATAGTCAGCCAGTCCTCCTGCAGGAAAGCACCTTCCTGCAATTCTTCCTTACGGCTGAAATATACAACCTGAGAATGTGCTCTTTCTGCCATGCCACGAGTCTTTTCATCATCATAGTTCAGTACCAGATAATCATTCATGGTCTGCTTGGCGAACATCTTCTCCTTCATCTGCTGATAAACCTCAAGATTGCCATGACGGACAACATGGTCAGGAGTAACATTCAGCATAACCGCAATATGAGGGCAGAAATCCTCGGATGCTTCCATCTGATAGCTGGAAATCTCTGCTACCACACAGCTGTTTTCGCCAGCCTTTACTGCTTCCTCACAGAGAGGAATACCGATATTGCCGCCAACACCAGCATTAGGATAGCGGGTGCGCATTAACATTCCCAAAAGTGTAACTGTGGTGGTCTTGCCATTGGTACCAGTAACAGCCAGCATTGGAGACTTTGCCAGACTCCATGCTAATTCAACCTCACTTGTCACTTTGATACCACGCTTATATGCTTCCTGAATCAGAGGAATGCGTACTGGAACTGCTGGTGACATAATAATTAGGTCAACACCCTCTAACAAGCTGTTTTCCTGTGGGCCAAATACCAGCTTTACACCAGCCTCACGAAGCTCTGCAAAATCCCACTTCAAATCCTTTTCAGCCTTTGAATCGCTTAAAATTACCTCTGCCGCCCCTAATTCCTTTGTCAGCTTGGCAGCCGCATTACCGCTGATACCTGCACCAATAACAAGTATCTTTTTATCCTTTATATCCACAACATTAATCTCCTAACTGAATCTATCAATTAAATTTCATTACTGTCCTGATGTTAAAAGCAAAATTCCCAAAATACCTGCCAGCAGTCCCCAGCACCAGAAGGTATGTACCACCTTTGTTTCCTTCCAGCCCTTCAGCTCAAAATGATGATGGATAGGACTCATGAGGAAAACTCGCTTGCCAGTAGTCTTGAAGGAAATAACCTGAATGATAACTGACATAGCTTCCATAACAAAAATGAAGCCAATAACCACCAAAAGAAGCTCTGTATGAGTGAGGATACCCATGGAAGCGATAGCACCGCCCAATGCCAGAGAACCAGTATCACCCATGAAAATCTTAGCTGGATTGTAGTTGAATTTCAGGAAAGCCAGACAAGCACCCACTGTAGCGGCACAGAAAATAGCTAAATTATAGTTGCCAAGAATGAGGCATACCACCATAAAGCACAGAGACGCTACTGATACGGTACCTGCCGCAAGACCGTCAAGGCCATCAGTGAGGTTTACCGCATTGGTAGTACCCACTAGGACGAAGAACAGCAGAACATAGAAGAAAGAGCCTAACTCTACATTCCCCACAAAAGGCACCCACAAGTCAGTAGGCAGATTGCCAAAGTAAGCAACCATAGCCGCCATGATAATCTGACCGAGAAGCTTCTGCTTTGCCTTTAAGCCGAGATTATGCTTGCGGACTACCTTGATATAGTCATCAACAAAGCCAATGACAAAATGTCCCAGCACAATGAAAAGTGCCAGACCAAGCTCTACTGACCACTGACCTGCTGCGAGAGCACCGACAACTAAACCGAGGATAATCATCATACCGCCCATAGTAGGGGTACCGCTTTTCGCCTGATGACTCTTAGGGCCTTCCTCTCTGATACTCTGACCAAATTTCAGCTGATGAAGCTTTGGTATGAGAAAAGGGCCTGTTATGAGAACCACAGCAGCAGCAACTACTGCCGCCAATATTAAAGATGTATATGGCACGTAAAATGCCTCCTAACTAACTTTTTATTTTAAAGCAAATCAATTATTTTTTCCAGCTTCATACCACGGGAAGCCTTAAAGAGAATGGTATCACCAGATTTTAAATTCTTGTGAAGCAGTTCTGCCGCCTCCTCATGGGACAATGCTTCCAATACCTCTGTCATACCCTTTTCACGCGCACCCTCCGCAATATGCTTACCTAATTTACCATAGGCAATCAAAAGGGAAATACCGCTAGATGGCACCTTACGGCCAACATTCCTGTGAAGCTCCACTTCATTTTCACCAAGCTCCAGCATATCGCCCAAAACTGCCACAGTACGGCCAGTTGCTACCTCGCCAATGGTATTAAGTGCCGCTTCCATAGACATAGGGCTGGCATTATAAGCGTCATTGATAACGGTATACTCGCCAACCTGCTTATATTCAAAGCGCATTTTGCTCATTTCCAGCTGACCTAAGCCCTTGGCAATTTCTTCATAGGAAAGACCTAAAACAACACCAGCGGCAATAGCGGCCAAAGAATTATAAACATTGTGACGGCCTGCCATTGGCAGAACAAATTCTTTTGCTTCACCATTCTTAGACAGTGTACATTTGAATTTTGTCTCACGGCCTAGGTTTTCAATATCAGAAGCCTTAATATCTGCATTCTCTTCAATGCCAAAGGTTACTACCTTCACATCAGGCTGGCATTTTTCCGCCATCTTTGCTACGTATGGATTATCATTATTTAAAATGACAGTACCACCGCTCGGAATAGCCTCCACCAGCTCGCCCTTTGCCTTGGCAATATTTTCCATAGAACCTAAAAGCTCCATGTGAGTTTCACCCACGTTGGTGACAATACCGATATTTGGACCAGCAACAGGAGCCAGCGCCGCAATCTGCCCCAGACCGCGCATACCGATTTCAACTACTGCCACATCATGGCTTTCCTGCATATTCAGCAAAGTCAGAGGAAGACCGATTTCATTATTGAAATTTGCCTGTGTCTTTAACACATTGAATTTAGCACCTAAAACGGAAGCTGTCAAGTCTTTAGTAGTAGTCTTGCCGTTAGAACCGGTGATTGTAATCACGGGAATAGCAAATTTCCTGCGCCAAAATGCCGCAATCTGCTGATAAGCGGTCTGAGTATCGCCCTCTGCCTGAATAACAGTACCGCCTAAGCTTTCTGCATACTCATAATCACTGCTGACAAGCACGCCAGCGGCACCCTTTTCAATAGCTTCCTTGGCAAAAGTCTCACCATTGAAGCGCTCGCCCTTCAAGGCAACAAAGAGAACGCCCTCCGCCAGCTTTCTGGTATCTGTTACAATATCGGAAAATTCAGTTTTTACCTTTTCCAATACCTTTCCCTTAACGGAAGATACTATTTCATCTAATGTAAATTTAGCCATCTGATATCACCTTTTTAAAAATAATTTTACTTAATTTTATTTTGTATAGCTTCCATGGCTACTTCTTTATCGTCAAAGTGAATTGTCTTATCCTTCAAAATCTGATAATTCTCATGGCCCTTGCCCGCAATTACCACAATATCGTCCTTCTCTGCCAATTCCACAGCGCGGAAAATAGCTTCACGACGGTCAATTATATCCTCGTGCTGTTTATCGCCAGCCTTTTCTCTCACGCCCTCAACCACCTGATTAAGAATGAACTGTGGGTCCTCAGTACGAGGATTGTCAGAGGTAGCAATAATTACATCAGAAAGTTCTGCCGCAATTCTGCCCATGATAGGTCTCTTGGTGCGGTCACGGTCACCGCCACAGCCGAAAACAGTAATGATACGCTTCTTGGCAATCTGACGGGCAGTATGAAGAATATTTTCCAGACCATCAGGAGTATGCGCATAATCGACAATAACTGCAAAATCCTGTCCGCCCCTAACCAGCTCAAAACGGCCAGGAACACTCTCAAATTCGTCAAGAGCAGCCTTGATTATAGGAGCAGGTATACCCTCTGCCAAAGCCGCACCAACAGCCGCCATTGCATTGTAGATATTGAAAATACCTGTAATCTTCAAATCAAGAGGAAGAACAGTATTGCCAATCTTTATATCAAACTTGGCACCGCTTGCCAGCACCTCAATATTTTCTGCCTTTAAGCTTGCGGCATTATTGATAGCGTAAGTAATCTGACGGCACTTTGCATGGTCGAGCATAACCTCGCCAGCATTATCATCAATATTGACTACTGCACACTTGCCGTTCTTGACATTAGCTGTGTCGCCCACCATATCAAAAAGCTTTGCCTTAGCCAGCATATAGTTTTCCATGGTCTTATGATAATCCAAATGGTCCTGAGTGAGATTGGTAAATACCACAGTATCAAATTCCATGCCAGCTACGCGGTTCTGGTCTAAAGCGTGGGAAGAAACCTCCATTACCACGTAGTCCATGCCCTTTTCCGCCATGTTATTCAATGTGCCCTGCAATTCCACTACATCAGGAGTAGTATTGTGAATAGGCAGTACCTCATCCTCAATCATTATCTGAATTGTGCCGATAAGGCCTACTCTAAAGCCCATCTTTCTCAGCATTGCTCTTGTCATATAGCTGATACTTGTCTTGCCATTAGTACCAGTAATGCCGATTACACGCATTTTTCTAGCAGGATAATCATAAAAATAAGGTACTATTGTCTGTAAAGCCTCACTTAAATTCTTTACTACCAGGACAGCTACGCCAGCAGGCATATCAGCATCCTCATTAGCAGTAATAATCGCAACAGCACCCTTTTCCCTTGCCTGAGGGATAAAGGTGTGTCCATCTACATGCGCACCTACCATACACGCAAATAATGTGCCCTGTGTTACCTTGCGGGAATCATGCTGAATGCTGGCAATCTCCAAACTGCCATCACCAATAATATAAGAATCAGGTACTAGCGCTGCCAGCTCTGCCAAAGTCTTTGCCATGTGACATCCTCCTCTGAAATAACCTCAAATATATTTTATCTAGTTTAACTTAAACTTTTCTAAAGCTATCATTTTATTATAACTCATTATATAGAAAAAATCAATTTTAAATTATTTTTTCCTTATAACGCCCTCAATCATGAAAATGCAACAAGCATTTTCTTCCTATGACAGC
>CALZDE010000014.1 GCA_945637225.1 uncultured Selenomonadaceae bacterium | reverse complement strand
TGGTAGACAAATTTCCTAAAAGGGTGTATAATGTTAATGGAATTTATGTAGTTTATTCGGTTTGCGGTTATAGCAACGTGTCGTGTGTGTATGCTTTAACCCAAAAATAATTTTACAACCTGCTTGTATTATGTTGGGGGGAAATTTTTGTGGAAAAAAGAGATAG
The DNA here is from genome assembly GCA_945637225.1 of uncultured Selenomonadaceae bacterium. Classification (GTDB taxonomy): domain Bacteria; phylum Bacillota; class Negativicutes; order Selenomonadales; family Selenomonadaceae; genus CAMCDL01. The sequence goes on along the minus strand of CALZDE010000014.1, from coordinate 18,096 downwards.
TATGTTAGATGCTTATCTCAGGAAGGGCTTGAGCCGCCGTAGCTTCCTGAAGGGCTGTGTGGCATTGACTACTCTCATGGGCCTGAGCACAGATATGCTTGACAAAGTAGTTGAAGCAGCTGAGACTAAGCCTCTGCCAGTAGTTGTTTGGATTCATGGTCATGAGTGTACCGGCTGTGATGAATCCTTTATCCGTTCTGGTGCTCCTATGACTTCTGATGTTGTACTCAATACCATTGCTTTAGAGTATGACCATCTGCTGAGTGCCGCAAGCGGTGAGCCTTTTGAGCATCATTTGGAAGAAACTATTAAGAAGTATGACGGTCAGTACATCTTAGCTGTTGAGGGTGCTGTTGCTACTCGTGACAGTGGTGTGTTCTGCATGTCTGGCGGTCGTCCTTTCATTAAGACTTTACAGGAAGCAGCTGCTCATGCTATGGCAGTTGTTGCTTATGGTACCTGTGCTACTGCGGGCGGTATTCAGGCTGCTCAGCCAAATCCTACCGGCTCCAGTGGTATTTCCTATTTCGTTGGTACAAAGCCATTAGTAAATGTTCCTGGCTGTCCTCCAATTCCAGAGGTAATGACTGGTGTACTCATGCACCTGGCACTCTTTGGCACTCTGCCTCCTCTCGATAATGAAGGCCGTCCTCGTCAGTTCTATGGCAACCGTATTCACGATACCTGCTATCGCCGTCCTTTCTTTGATGCTGGCATGTTTGCTGAGACTTTTGATGACAAGGGTGCAAAGGCTGGCTGGTGTCTCTACAAGTTAGGCTGTCGTGGTCCTCAGACCTACAATTCCTGTGGTAATATCCGTTGGTTCCAGGGTATGTCCTATCCTGTTCAGTCCGGTGCTCCATGTATCGGCTGTAGTGAAGCAAACTTCTGGGATAATGCTCCTCTTACTGACCGTATGCCTGACTACGCTCCAATTGGTGATGTAGACAAGATCGGTGTTATGGTAGCTGGCGGTATGCTAGCTGGTATTGCAGGCCATGCGGCTGTAAGCGTTGTGCAGAAGATGAAGCGCGATGCTATTGCTGAGCAGGAAGAAGCCGAGAAGAAGGCTTTTGAAGAGAGGAGAGATGGCTGATGAAGCGTGTAGTAGTAGACCCAATAACCCGTATTGAGGGCCATCTGCGTGTAGAGGTAGTCGTAGATGAAGCAACTGGCAGAGTTACGGACGCTCTGTCCTCCGGTACCGCATGGCGTGGTCTGGAGCTTGTTTTAAAGGATCGTGACCCTCGTGATGCATGGGCATATATTCAGCGTATCTGCGGTGTTTGCACCACAGCTCATGCTTTGGCAAGTGTACGTTCCGTAGAGGATGCTCTCGGTATCACCATTCCAAAGAATGCAAATTATATCCGTAATCTGATGGCTGCATCTCTGACTGTGCAGGACCATATCGTTCATTTCTATCATTTACATGCCCTTGACTGGGTAAGCCCATTAGAGGCTGTTAAGGCTGATCCAGCGGCTACTGCGGCACTTCAGGTAAATCTCCTGAATGGCTATCAGCTCCCAATGAGAGGCGCCTTCAAGACTGACACTGAGGCATATCCAAAGGATTTCCCAGAGGCAACTCCTCAGTATTTTGCCGCTATCAAGGCTAAGGTTCAGCATATCGTAGCTAGCGGTCAGCTGGGTATCTTCTCTGCTAACTGGTGGGATCATCCAGATTATCAGCTGTTACCACCTGAGGTACATCTTTTGGCAGTAGCACATTATCTGGAAATGCTGGATAAACAGCGTGAGCTGGTAACTCCTCATGTAATTTTCGGTGGCAAGAACCCTCATCCACATTATGTAGTAGGCGGTATGCCTTGCTCCATTTCCATGGAAGATGGTAATGCACCTATCAATACATCCCGTTTGGCAATTGTAGACCGTGCTATCAACGTAGGCAGAAGCCTTGCTAACACCTACTACCTGCCAGACCTTTTGGCTATCGGTCACATCTATGTTCAGAAGGGCAAGGTTGACGGTGGCGGTTTAGCTGGTACTCGCGTAATGTCCTGCGGTGCATATCCTGATGAGCCATTCACTGGCGTGACCAACGGCAATTTCTTCGAGAAGCTTCTGATAAGATCCAACGGTGTAGTTGAGAACTTCAAGGCTGGTGCGGCTAAGGCACAGTTCACCGAGCTTGATGCTACCGCTCTGACTCACCCTGACATTATCAATGAGGCTGTTGACCATGCATGGTACAAGTATGATGGTTCCGACCGTACTCTCCATCCTTGGGAAGGCCAGACTGTTCATAACTTCACCAATCCAAAGGAAGGCAACGCAACCAACTGGAAGTTCCTCGATGAGAACGGCAAGTATTCCTGGCTGAAGACTCCTCTCTGGAACAACAAGGTATGTGAGGTTGGTCCTTTAGCTAAATATATTGTTATTTACACTAAGTTCGTTCAGGGCTTACTGCCAAATATTTCCTGGGCAGAGCAGTTCATGATTGACCAGATCAATGCTGTTTCCAAGGTTCTGAATCTTGCACCTGAGGTATGGATGCCTACTATGGTAGGCCGTACTGCAGTTCGTGGTCTTGACTGTCAGCTGGCTGCTGAAATGGCTAAGTACTTCTTCGAGAAGCTCATTACCAATATCAAGAATGGCGATACTGCTGTTGCTGATTCTTCTAAGTGGCAGAAGCACACCTGGCCTGCAACTGCTAAGGGTGTAGGCTGGTACGAGGCTCCTCGTGGTGCCCTGAGCCATTGGATTGTCATTGAGAAGCAGAAGGTAGCAAACTATCAGTGCGTAGTTCCTACTACTTGGAATGCTTGTCCTCGTGATGATGAGGCTGGACATGGTGCTTATGAGCTTTCTATGATGGATACCCATGTACAGATTCCAGATAAGCCTCTGGAGATTGTAAAAGTAATTCGTTCTTTCGACCCATGTATGGCATGTGCAACTCATGTATTCAATGCAAAGGGTGAGAAGCTGAGAACAGTTACTACCGATCCTTATATTGGCACCCGCGTTGACGAGTGATTGAGAAAGGACGGGACCTATTATGATGAAGAAAGAAAATAGGAAGATATACTATGTATTTAGTCCCTTCCTACGTATTTTCCATTGGACACTGGTAGTGTCCTGTGCCGTTCTGTTCGTAACTGGTATATTCATAACTCATCCCATTTCCGTAATGGCTCTTGAGCCTACTTATACCAATATGTATACAGATTTGGTAAGAAATATTCATTTAGTGGCTGCCTTTATTTTCTCCGCTTCCATTATGCTGAGAATTTACGGCTTCCTGATTAACCCTGGTGACCGTCTGATGCCTCGTATGTGGGAAGGTCATTTCTATCGTGAAGTTATTGATGTAAGCATGCATTACCAGTTTATGAAGTATGAGCATCGCCCATATCTTCGTAATCCTATGGCGCGTATGTCCTATGGCGGTTTCTATGTAATGGCATTCGTGGAAATTCTCACCGGCTTTGCTATTTACTACATGGATTCTAATACATGGATTGCTGATTGGATTCTTTCTCCTATCAACATCAGTAACGGCGGTATCTACATGAGCCGTCTCATGCATCACTATGTAGCATGGTTCATCATTCTTGTGGCTATCGGTCATATCTACATGGTATTCCGTGCTGACTTCATGGATGGCGAGGGTGAAGCTTCCAGTATGATTTCCGGTATCAAGATTTACCGTCATACTCCTGATGATGTTGAGGAGCTGGAAGAAGAAGGCCACAGTGAAGAATATTGGAAGCGTGTTAATAAGAAGGCGGCGGAAGAACGATCCAAGAAGGGCTATTAATCCGCTTTTGAAAGGAAGTATAAATAAATGTGTGCTGAATGCGGTTGCGGTTCCACTGGTAACAACCATTTGGAATTTATGGTAAAGGGCTATACCGAGGAGAATGCTAAAGAAGCTGAAAAGGCTCTCTTAGGTCTTCCAGGTGTCCTGCATGTACATATCCACGCTCATAATGGCGAAACCTTCATTGATTATGCCGCTGGCAAGACTAAGCTGTCTGCTATTTCCGGTGTTTTCGAGAAGCTGGGCCTTGAAGCAGATATCTAATATTAAATGAATTAATGGGGCTGTTGTATGGAGGACTGGTTCCTTTCTGCAATAGCCCTTCACTTTTTAGGGGGAGAACTTATGCATGAGATGGCAATAGCAGAGGGAATTTTGGATATTTCCCTGAATTATGCCAAAAGAGAAAAAGCCAAGAAGATTGCCTGTGTCAGCCTGCTTTTGGGAGAAATGTCCGGTGTGGAAACTGAGGCGTTGACGTTCTGTTTTGAGTCCTTGGTGAAAGACACTATTGCGGAAGGTTCTTCTTTAGTTATTAACCGTATACCTTTAATGGGCAGGTGCAAGGAATGTGCCAACGAGGAGCATATTGAGCATTACAATTTTGTCTGTCATAAATGTGGCGGTACATTAGAGGTAATTTCGGGAAGGGAATTACAGGTTGAATATATAGATATGGAGTGAAGAAACATGGCACAAGTCACAGTAATGGAAGATATTTTAGGTAAAAATGACCGTATTGCGGCAGAAAATCAGGCTCTTTTTGCTGATAAGAAGATTTTTGTAATTAATCTCATGGGTTCACCAGGCTCAGGAAAGACTTCTCTTTTGGAGCGTACCATGGCGGCTATGAAAGATAAAATCAAAATGGCTGTAATCGAAGGCGACCTCTTTACAAGCAAGGATGCAGACAGAATTGCTGAGTATGATGTACCTGTTATTCAGATTAATACCGTTGGCGGTTGTCATTTAGATGCGGCTATGGTACAGAAGGTGCTTCCTCAGCTTGATTTAGATAACCTTGATTTGCTGGTTGTAGAGAATGTGGGAAATCTTGTATGTCCTGCTGAATTTGCCGTAGGCGAGGACGAAAAGGGCGTAGTTCTGAGCATTACTGAGGGCGATGACAAGCCAATGAAATACCCTCTTATTTTCAAGGAATCCGCTATTGCTCTTTTGAATAAAGTGGATATTCTCCCATACTGCAATTTCGATATGAAATCAGCTAAAGAGGATATTACCACTCTGCACCCTGATATAAAGGTTGTGGAAATTGCCTGCACTACTGGTCAGGGTATTGAGGAATGGTGCAATTGGCTCTTAGAGAAAATTCAGGCAAAAAAGGGGAACTGAGATATGAGTTTTCTTGGTATGGATGATGAAGCTGTAAAATTGGAAATGGAAGCTATCTTAGCGACTCCAGAGGTAACGGTTTTAGGCATTGGCAATATTATTCTCTGTGATGAAGGCTTTGGTGTAAGAGCGGCTGAGACATTAGACGCAAAATATGAATTTCCTGATAATGTACAGATATTAGATGGCGGTACATTAGGCATGGAACTGCTTCGTTTTATCACTGGCACAAAGAAGCTTTTAATTCTTGATTCCATTAATGGCGGTGAAGCTCCGGGCACTATTTTCCGTTTTGAGGATAAGGCTGTAATCGAGCATTTTAATGATAAATTGTCAGCACATGAAGTCGGTATTCAGGATGTTTTGGCATTTTTGGCAGTAAGTGGCAAAGCAATTCCCAATGTAGTAGTAATCGGTGCCCAGCCTTATAATTTAGGTGCTGGTGTAGGCTTAAGCCCTGAGATGGAAAAGCTTCTGCCTGTTATGGCTGACAAAGCAGTTGCGGAATTAAAAAACTGGGGTATTGAATTAAAGGAAAAAGCAGAAGTAAAAGAAGTGGATTTACATACAACAACCATCGGGTGATTTTATGCTAAAAAAATTCAGAATTACAGGCATAGTGCAGGGTGTAGGCTTTCGCCCTTTTGTTTATAGGCTGGCAAAGGAAAATAACTTAAATGGCTATGTTTATAACGATAGTGAGGGTGTAGTTTCTCTTGTAAAAGGTGAAAAAGAGTCTGTTGAGGAATTTAAGAAAAATTTAATATCAAAGGCTCCTTCTATGGCTGTTATTTCTGAAATAATTGAGCAGGAAATAAATGAAGCTGAAAGGGAAAAAGAGTATAATTCATTTCTCATTATGCCTAGTCCACAGGGCGGTGAACGTCAGGTCTTTATTTCGCCTGATATCGCTACTTGCCAAGAATGCGTGGAGGAATTAAAAAATCCAAATGACAGAAGATATAGATATCCTTTTATCAACTGTACTAACTGTGGCCCACGTTATTCCATTATAGAAAATATTCCTTATGACAGGCCGAATACCACAATGGGAAAATTCAAAATGTGCCCTAGGTGTCAGAGTGAATATGAAAATCCATCGGACAGAAGATTTCACGCACAGCCTGACGCTTGCAGTGAATGCGGTCCACATTATTTTTTAAAGGATAATAGTGGAACAGAGATAAAGGGAAATCCTGTTGAAAAGGCAAAGGAATTTTTAAAAGCGGGTGCGATTGTCGCCATTAAGGGAATAGGCGGTTATCATTTGGCCTGCAATGCCAATGATGAAAATGCAGTAAATATTCTTCGCAAGAGAAAACATCGTGAAGCAAAGCCATTAGCGGTTATGACAGGAAGTTTATTAAAGGCAAGGGAACTTTGTGAAATAAATGCTGATGAAGAAAAGCTTCTTACCAGCAGTACCGCACCTGTTGTTTTATTGAAAAAACGCAAGGAAATACTTGCTCCTTCTGTTGCTCCGAATAATCCATATTTAGGAATTATGCTTCCCTATGCACCTGTTCATTATCTGCTTTTAGATGAAAATGATGTACTGGTAATGACAAGTGGAAATATAAGTCAGGAGCCTATTGCCTATAAGGATGATGAAGCATTTTCCAAATTAAAAAATATTGCTGATTATTTCCTTGGTCATAACAGGGAAATTGCTTATCGTGTTGACGATTCGGTGGTGCGTGTGATTGATGGCAAACAGCTTATTTTACGCCGAAGCCGTGGCATGGCACCAGCACCAATAGAACTGAAAAATAGCAGGATTTCTGTTTTATCTGCTGGAGCAGAATTAAAAAATACCTTCTGCTTAAATAAGAATAATGTAGCCTTTGTCAGTGAGCATATTGGAGATTTAGCTAATCTTCCTATTTACGATTCCTATAAAAAGATTTTGGCGCATTATGAGGATATTTTCAGTATTCATCCAAAGGCAATTGCCTGTGATTTGCACCCAAGTTATTTTGCCAGTTCCTACGCTCGTCAATTGGCAAAGGAAAAAGATATACCTTTAATTGAGGTACAGCACCATCATGCACATATTACCTCTGTAATGGCAGAAAAGCATATTGATGAAAAGGTAATTGGTGTTGCTTTTGATGGTACGGGCTATGGTACAGATGGAGCGGTCTGGGGTGGAGAATTTTTGGCAGCTGATTTGGAGAATTTTTCCCGAAAGGCGCATTTTACATATTTACCGCTTCCGGGTGGTGACAAGGCGGCAAAAGAACCATGGCGGCAGGCGGTTTTTGTATTAGATAAAATATTTGGTAGAGACGCTAAGGATAAAATCGAGAAAATACCAAATGCAGATAAAAATTGGAAATTGCTTTTGCAGGCGGCAAAGGCTGGAATAAATGCACCTCTTACCTCTAGTGCAGGGCGTATTTTTGATACTGCTTCGGCTATTTTAGGTATCTGTGGCAGAAACAGCTATGAAGGACAGGCGGCAGTTATGCTTGAATTAATGGCTTGTTCGGTGGAGGCATATTATAAAGGTAATGTTCTTCCTTATGAAATTAAGGATAATGAAGAAATAAGTATTATAAATATATTGCCATTAATGAAGTTCTTGGCAGAGGAAAATATATCTGCTACTAAAGAAAAAACAGCAGAATTGGCTATGGATTTTCATGTGACAATGGCAGATATTATTTTGAAAACTGTAAATAAAATAAGCGGGGAAACAGGTATAAAAACAATAGTTCTTTCTGGCGGAGTATTTCAGAACCGTTTATTATTAACAAAGACCTTAGAGCTTTTAAATGATAAATATAAGGTATTAATACCAGAGAAATTACCAATAAATGACGGTGGTCTTTCCCTAGGTCAGACTGCGGTGGCTTTGAAAAGATTGGAGAGTTCATTATGTGTTTAGCAGTTCCAGCTAAGGTAATAGCTATTAAGGATATGATGGCGACAGTAGATTTGAATGGTGTACAGCGTGATGTCAGCACCATGCTTTTACCTGAGGCAGAGGTAGGACAGTTTGTATTAGTTCATGCTGGCTTTGCTATGCAGGTAGTAAGTCAGGAGGATGCTGAAGTAACTAACGCACTTTTGGCAGAAATGAAGGGCGGTGAACGTACCGTTGAACACCTCTGATAAGAAAAAAACAAAGGAATTAGCACAAAATTTAATTTCTGAAATTACTCGTCTAAGCAAAATTGCCATGAAGGAAAATGGTGGCAGACCGCTCCGTTTTATGGAGGTTTGCGGAACTCATACAGTAGCAATTTTTCGTGGCGGTATTCGTCAGCTTTTGCCGGATTCTGTTGAATTAGTCAGTGGGCCGGGGTGTCCTGTCTGTGTAACTCATGATGATTATATGGATAAGGCTATCGCCTATGCCCAGCGTGATGACGTAATTGTTACTACTTTTGGTGATATGCTGAAGGTGCCGGGAAGTAAATCCAGTCTCAGCAACGAAAAGACAAAGGGTGCGGATATACGGATTGTTTATTCTCCTCTTGACAGTATAGAAATAGCCAAGGAAAATCCTGACAAAAAGGTTATATTCTTAGCGGTAGGTTTTGAAACAACCGCCCCAACAGCTGCGGCTACCGTTTTGGCGGCAAAACAGCAGAATGTAAATAATCTTTTCATGCTCTCAGCTCACAAATTAGTACCGCCAGTGCTAAATCTTCTTCTCAGTGATGAAAAAACCAAGGTGGATGGTTTTATTCTGCCCGGTCATGTGTGCGTAGTGACAGGTACAGAGGAATTTGACTTCTTAGCGGATAAATTCCATTTGCCGGGAGTAGTGACAGGCTTTGAACCGCTTGAAATTCTCCGTTCACTTTACCGCTTGTGCTATCAGGTGGCGAATAAGGAAGCAAAAATAGAGAATGAATACGGCTCGGTGGTAAAGCCAGAGGGAAATCCACAGGCAAAGGCTATCATGAGCAGAGTGTATAGAAAGTCAGATACCAGCTGGCGCGGTATGGGCGAAATTCCTCTTTCCGGTTTAAAAATGCAGGACGAATTTAAGGAATACGATATAGAAAATGTTTTGCCTTTATCCTTAGAAAATGCTAAAATAAAGAAAACCGCTTGTCGTTGCGGTGAAGTTTTGCAGGGACTCATTAAGCCTATGGAATGTCCTTTATTTGGCAAGGCGTGCATTCCAGAGCATGCTATTGGCCCTTGCATGGTTTCCGTTGAAGGTACCTGTGCGGCATGGTATAAATATGGCGGCGGTAAATTTGTTTTTGGCAAATAGGCATATATAGTGAGTAGTGAATAGAGGTTGTTGTTGTGGAATATATTACAATGGCTCATGGTGCTGGCGGTAAATCCAGTCATGAATTAATGGAAAAGGTGATTTTGCCTGAGCTTTCCAATCCGTTATTAGATAAATTGCACGATGGAGCTATCTTTGCGGTAAATAAAGGGAAAATGGCGTTTACAACAGATTCCTATGTAGTCCGCCCCCGCTTTTTCCCAGGTGGAAATATCGGAAAGCTGGCTGTGTGCGGTACCGTAAATGATTTGGCTATGAGCGGTGCTGTTCCTAAGTATCTTTCCTTGGGTGCGGTTATAGAGGAAGGCTTTCCAATTTCTGAATTAAAGGAAATTCTCCATAGTATACGCATGGCGGCAGACGAAGCAGGAATTGCTATCGTGACAGGTGATACCAAGGTAGTAGACAAGGGTGCGGCTGATGGTATCTTCATTAATACTGCTGGTGTAGGTGAGGTAATAGAGGGAACAGATATTTCTCCCCTGAACATAAAGCCGGGCATGAAGGTAATCGTAAGCGGTTATATAGGTGACCATGCGGCTACTGTTTTGGGCGCAAGACATGGCTTATCCCTGCCTGATACGATAAAGAGTGACTGTGCTCCTCTCTGCCACTTGACAAAGGCAATGCTTGATGTATGTCCTGAAATAGCGGTTCTGCGTGATCCGACAAGAGGCGGTGTAGCGGCTACTCTTAATGAACTGGCAGAGCAGTCTGGTACAGGTATTATTCTCGATGAAGAAGCTATTCCTGTGCGCGATGAAGTTGCTGGAGTCTGCGATATTTTGGGCTTTGACCCTCTGTATCTAGCTAATGAAGGAAAACTGCTGGCCATTGTACCGTCAGATAAGGCAGAGGAAATAGTAGAGGTAATGCATACAATCAAGTATGGTGAGAATGCCTGTATCATTGGCAGGGTAACGTCAGAGGGTGCTGGTCAGGTCGGCATGGAAACAGCTATTGGCGGTATTCGTCTCGTTGATATGCCTATGGGAAATCTTGTACCACGTATTTGTTAAGAAAAAATAGCAGATAGTTTGAAGGAGATGATTTTTTGAAATTCAATAAAAAAAGAATGCTTTCCATAGCATTATTGGCTTCAGCTTTGTCCCTGCCTTTATTGGGCGGTACGAATTATCAGGCAGAAGCGGCGGCAAGCAACCGTCAGTTTGTAGATGCTACGAAAAACATGGGATATTATATTGATACTTCAACTATAGAATTTGATAGTTATTGCAGTTTCAATGTGCAGGTGGAGATTATACGTCCTTCAGATAAGTTTGCCTTTGTTTATGATGCACATTTTAATATGGAAGAACATTCCTATACCTATCTGAACGCTAAGGTGTACCGTTATGAGGGCAGGGAGCTTGTTTCCGAAAATTACAATCCTACCATAGCACAGGATTATTTGAGAGTTCCTCCGGTTCATGAAATTGTAAAGTTTGTTTTGGACTGGCAGAGAAAGCATCCTCTTGATATTATTATTCCTGACCCACCACCGCCACCACCTCCTGAACCAGTGGCAGAAGCAGTACCATTACCATTATAAATACAAAAAACATTATAAAACATTATAAAATACCTCTTTACAAAAAGAGAAAAATAATTTATAATTTATTCCGTAATTATTTTACTTATGTCTACTGTAAAAAAACATGTTTTACACAATAGATGTGAAGCAGTTAGGGTAGGCATGCTGGAGCGGATGTAGACAATGAGGTCTTGTATCCTATTGCATTTCATTAGGATACGGGCCTTTTATTTTTGCAAAAGCTCTGAATTTATAATTAGGAGGAATTTCTTATGGATTTTGCAGCTGTTATGTCCCAGGTAAATGATTTCGTCTGGGGCCCTGTCATGCTGTTCTTTCTGGTAGGTACTGGTGTATTCCTTACTATCCGCTTGAAGTTCAGACCATGGCTTAATCTGCCTTATGCAGTAAAAATGATTATGAAGAAGAAGGATAACACCGAAGGCGATGTTACTCCTTTCCAGTCTCTGATGATTGCCCTTTCCGCAACTGTTGGTACTGGTAATATCGTAGGTGTTTCTACAGCGATGGTTCTCGGTGGCCCTGGTGCTATCGTATGGATGTGGATTTCTGCGGCATTTGGTCTTTCCACTAAATATGCAGAGTCTGTACTGGCTGTTAAATACCGCGAGACCAATAAGCTTGGTGAGATGGCAGGCGGTCCTATGTATGCCATGAAGAATGGTATCGGCGGTTTCACTGGTAAGGCTTTGGCTGTTCTGTTCTCTGCATTTGCTGTATGTGCTTCCTTTGGTATTGGTAACATGACTCAGGCTAATTCCATTGCGGCAGCATTTGAATCCAGCTTCAACATTGACCCAGCCCTCATCGGTTCTATTCTCGTTATTTTATGTATGTCTGTACTGCTTCGTGGTATTCGTTCCATCGGTGCAGTATCCTCTATCGTAGTTCCAACTATGGCGGCTTTCTACATTGTAGTTGCCCTCGTAGCTATCGTTGTAAATATCGGCAATATCCCAGCTGGTGTTGCTGAAATCTTCCGTATGGCTTTTGCTCCTGAGGCTGTAGCTGGCGGTGTTGGCGGTTCTATCATTGCTTCCATGCTGACTGCTATGCGCTGGGGTGTTGCTCGTGGTGTATTCTCCAATGAGGCAGGCCTTGGTTCTGCTCCTATTGCGGCTGCGGCAGCTAAGACTGACCATGCTTCCCGTCAGGGCTATGTAAATATGACCGGTACCTTCTTTGATACCATGATTATCTGCGTACTGACTGGTCTGGTAATCGCTTCCTCTGGTGCTTTAGGTACTATTGACCCAGAAACCGGCAAGGTTGTATCAGGTGCACAGCTTACCATTTTAGCATTCAGCTCTGTATTTGGTGTACATGCAAAGGTTATCGTTTCCGTTTCCTTAGCACTGTTTGCATTCTCAACCATTTTAGGATGGGAGTACTACGGTGAGAAGGCTCTGGAGTATCTTGTAGATAATCACGATATCATCGTTGCGTATCGTACTATTTTCTCCTTTGTTACCTACATCGGTGCTACTCAGACACTTTCACTTGTATGGGACTTCTCCGATACAGCGAATGGACTTATGGCAATACCAAACCTTATCTGTCTCCTGTGGCTCAATAAGGATATTTTAGCTGAAAGTGATGATTATCAGAAGAACGTAATTGAAGCTGATAAGTAATTTTACAGTTTGCTTGAAAATATCTTCTGAAACTGATGTGTATATATCCTCTGTGACGGTTTGTACTGTTACAGAGGATTTTTCTTTGATTATTCTTATTTTTAATAGGATTTTTTATCAGTTTACATAGGATAAAAGTCCTGTGAGGTAGGATAATAGGTAAAAAGAATTATTTATAAAAACTTACATAATATTTGTGTAATATTGTTGTATTTTGTGCTATAATTATAAGCAAGGTTATGAAACTTTGTACGGAGAGGCGGAGCTTATCATGAATGACAGACTGACTATGCTGATTGTGGATGATGTAGAAATTAACAGGGCGATATTGGCACAGTTTTTTGCGGAGGATTATCAAATTGTAGAAGCAGGAAATGGACAGGAGGCACTGGATATTATAGAGAGCCAGCGCATTGACATTGTAATGCTGGATTTAGTAATGCCTATCATGGGCGGTATGGAGCTTTTAAGCATTATGCATAAGAGCGAAAAGCTCAATCAGATTCCTGTTATTGTCACCACATCTCAGGGAGCTGTTAATAGTGAAGTTCAAGCCATGGAGCGTGGAGCGGCAGACTTCATTACCAAGCCTTATAATCCTACAATAGTCCGTTGCCGTGTTCATAACGTCATGGCTCGCATGGAAAATGAATGGCGTAAGATGGAACAGGCCGCACAGGATGTTCAGCTTCGTGAAATGCGCCACAACATTGAAATAGACCGTCTTACTGGCATATATAATCATGAAGCATTTTTGGCAAAAGCGGCAAGCATGATTCAAGAAAATCGTGATGTACGTTACAGTATTGCTTATTTTAACATCAGCTGTTTCAAGGTTATCAATGAGCTTTTCAATATGGAAACTGGCGATATGATACTCCGTACTGCGGCTACCTATTTTAAGACCATAGCAGGCAAACGTGGCATAGCTGGACGAATTTCCGCAGACCAGTTTGCTATCTGTGTTCCAAAGGATATGCTGGACATTGAGCTTGTATTGCAGGGAATGGACGGCGTAATGAATTCTCTGGCAATTTACCGCAATCTTGTTTTCTACGCTGGTATATACAATGTAGATAATATTTATATATCCGTCAGTCAGATGCTTGACAGGGCACACATGGCACTCAATACAGTAAAAGGCAAGTACAATGAGCGTTACGCTGTATACGATGAACGTCTCCGCACTACCATGATTGAGGAGCAGATGATTGTCAGGGAGATGGAGCTGGCTTTGGACAGCCGTCAGTTTACCATGTACTTACAGCCGGTATTCGATGTAGAGACAGGCAAGCCAGTAGCGGCTGAGGCACTTGTAAGATGGATTCATCCAAATCAGGGAATGCTCAGACCAGATAAATTCATGGCTATTTTTGAAAAGAATGGCTTTATTGCCAGACTTGACCATTATATGTGGGAGGAAGCATGCAAATTCCTCAGCAGTCAGAGAGACCGCGGGCTTCCTGTTATACCGATATCTGTAAATATGTCACGCCTTAACCTCTACGATACAGGTTTTATTGAGATTCTGCAGGGACTGTTGCGCAAGTACAACTTGAAGTCCTCTATGCTGAAATTAGAAATTACCGAAAGCGCATACATAGAAAATCCTCAGCAGCTTATCAAGGTCTTAAAGAGACTTCAGGCCTATGGTTTCCAGGTAATGATGGATGACTTTGGCAGTGGCTATTCTTCCCTTGACATGCTGAAGAACCTTCCAGTGGATGTGCTGAAGATAGATATGAGTTTTGTTCATGAATTAGAAAAATCTCCACGAGCTGCCATCATTATGAAGAGCATTATTCAGATGACAAAGTGGCTCGAAATGGATATCATAGTAGAAGGTGTAGAGACAAAGGAACAGCTCGACCTTCTGACTGAGCTGGGCTGCCGTAAGATTCAGGGCTATTACTTTGCCCGTCCTATGCCTAGCGGTGACTGCATGGAAATGCTGGAAAATCTGGCAGATGAAGATATCGAAGGCTAAAAATTACTGAGCAAAGACCGGAGAGAATTTTATTACAAAAGCAATCATGCCCCCTATGGCATAATAAGCACCGTAAGCAAAAAGGTCTCCGCGTTTTAATCGTTTGGTAATCATCAGCATGAGGGCTACGATACCGCCCAATACGGCACCGATCATAAAAGCATTTATGATACCGCTATAGCCAAGCCATAAACCAAGTGCCGCCATAAATTTGATATCACCGCCACCGATACCGCCACGAGTTACGATAGCGAGCAGGAGAAAAGCCAATCCGCTTCCGAGTCCTGTTAAGATGTGCTCCATAAAGGGCAGGCCGGCGGCAAAGATAAAGAGAATACCACCGATGGCCAGTACAAGATTTACAGCATCTAATATTACCTGCTGGTCGAGGTCAGTGCAGATTACCATAAGGCTAAGAGTGACAAAGAGAATTTGCAGAAGCAGAATGCTCATGGTGGAGGCAGGCAGGATGAAAAGCATGCCTAAGTAAGTAAAACAGCCAAAGACTAGATACATCATATCTCTGGCAGGAGTTTTCTTGCCAAGCTTTTCAGGAAAGGTCAGAGCTTGCTGGTTTTTCTGATAAAGGTAATTGATAGCCAGTAAACCGCACTGAGGAAGTCCCATTACGGCAAAGGCAAGTATTATCATAGTGAGGGTGGAATTGGATTCTGTTAAAAGCATTTAAGGTTCCTCCTTTAGTAAACATCATTGATATTTTACACTATGTTTAAGGTATTTTGCAATAAAATAAATTAAAACTGCTGAGTTACATGTAAAAAAAATTGAAAAAAGTCTGAAAATATAACGATTTATATTGCAATTTATAAATTTATTTGCTAAAATAATTAGTGAGAAAATGTAACAGTAACATAATTCTATATGTTGTATATGTAATATCGCTTAAAAATATTGCCTTTACAGTTGCATTTTTTCAATTCAAATAGTATGATTTCCTTATGGAAAGCAACATGAAAGCAAAGGAAGGGTATGTATGGCTATTAAGCTACCAAAATCATCAGGAGGCCGAAAAAATCCATTCGCTGGTCTAATGGATAAAATAGGGCAATTTACTGATAAAATGCCATATCATTATTGGATTATAGCGTCAGGCTTAGTGAGTCTGTTATTAGGTGCTATTGTCTTTACTACACTGGATGATTCTAGCGATAAAAATGCAGGAAAAGAGCCACCAGTATCATTAGTGAAGGTAGTAGCGGCTAAACAGGATATTAATCCAAGAGCTATTATCAAGGATGAAATGCTGAAGATGGTGGAGGTGCCAGAAACTTCTGTACCAGACGGTGCAATTAAGGATATGGCAGAAATCCGCAACCTTCCTGCTAGTGTAACTATTTATAGCGGTGATATCATCACCAAAAAGAAGGTCTTAAGCAATCCTCGCATGGCTGGCTTTACGGGAACAATTCCTCCTGACTGCCGAGCTATGTCAATAGCGATAAGCGATGTTACTGGTGTAGCGGGTTTTGCTAAGGCCGGTGACTATGTAGATATTATGCTTGTAACTGAAAGCAAGGATGGCGGAAAGATTACATCCAGCGTTGTACTTCAGAATGTACTTCTCTTAGGTGTGAATAAGTCTGGTTCTTCTGCTGAAAGCGACTCTAATGGCAAGAATACAAAGAGCAGTGATTCAGGTAAGGACACCAGCAAAGATAACAAGGATGGTAAGGATAGTAAAGACAAGAACAAAGACAGTGGCGAAGGCAATATTAATGCTGCCAAGGATGCTATGGCTACCGCTACTTTAGCAGTAACTCCAACTCAGAGCTTACAGCTGATAGCTGCAGCTAAGAAGGGTATTCTGTACATGGTGCTTCGTCCTTTCAAGCCACGTGATAATTATACCTTTAGCACTGAATATACCACTTATGTTGATCTTGATAAGAAAACTGAAAGTGCTCCTGCACCAGCACCAGCTCCACAGCAGAGGGTGACACCTCCAGCTCCACAGCCACCAGTTCGTCAGCCTGCAACAGCAGCTCCACAGCAGCCAGCAGGCGGTGTTGAGGTATTTCGTGGGGTAGATAAGACTAGGGAAGGCAGGTAAAATTTATGATAAAGCAATTTGCAGCTATGATGGCGGCTACAGCAGTAATCAGTGCCGCAGCACCAGTTTATGCAGCACCTGCACAGATTATGCTGGAAGTGAGCCATTCTCAGATGTTGCGTGTAACTAATTCCAAGATAATCCGTATTGCTATTGCAAATCCTAACATTGCTGATGTAGCAGTATTTGATAAAGAAAATGTAAGTATTATTGGTAAATTGGCAGGCTCTACTACCTTAATGGTATGGACTGCTGATGGTATGCGTCAGGATTTTACTGTGGTGGTTAAAGGTACTGATGAAGCTACCGCACAGGCTATTAAGGCGGCTATGCACCTTCCTGATGTAGAGGTGGAGGTAGTAGGTACAGGCGAAAATAAGAAAATTCTTTTGACTGGATTTGTAGAAGACCAAAATGAGATGGATTTAGCTTTGAATGTAGCTTCTCTCTATGTTGAAAAAGGAGAGTGGAGCGAGGTTGAGTATTTCAAGGCTCATGCAGATAATGCCGCTAAGTTTTCAACCAGAGTAAATTCTAAGGTTATAAATAACATTCAAATGCGTAACCCAAAGCAGATAAATCTTTCTATCGTTGTGCTGGATGTGGGCGGTAATAACAATGACCAATATGGTATTCAGTATGGTAATGCTTCATCAATTACTCCTGCTACTGAAAGTTCAGCAGGTTCAGTAACAGTTGATACTGCTAATCCTAATGTATTCTTTGGCGGTGACAGCTTCCGCAAAGTTACAGGTCGTCTGTTTTCAGATATAAACGGCTTTGTGCAGGCAGTTACCACTAAGACAGATGGAAAGGTGTTATCCCGTCCTGACGTTACTACTATGAGTGGCAAAGAAGCAAGCCTTTTAATTGGCGGTCAGATTCCTGTGCAGGTAATCAAGGATCAGACACCTTCTACTGAGTGGAAGGATTACGGTATCAGAATGCACATTCAGCCAACTATTGATACTCAGGGCAACATTTTGACAAATATTGATGCAGAAGTCAGCAGTCTTGATTATGCTAATGCAATTTCCAATTCTTATGGTACAATTCCAGCCCTGACTACACGTACAGTATCTACATCAGTAGTTATTCCTAACGGTCAGACAATGGCTATTGGCGGTCTGATGAATAATGATGATTCCAAGGTTGTTAAGAAGTTCCCTATTTTGGGTGACATTCCTATTATTGGTGAGTTCTTTAAGCATACTACTAATAAGAAAGACAGACGAGAAATCGTTATTTTAGTTACACCTACACTGATTAACACTAATAGCTTGAATAAGGTGAAGGTCAGTGAAAAGGCAAGGGAAGTTCTGAATGAGGGCAAGAGAACTTTAGAAAACAGAAGTACCTATGACCTGACTCAGATTCCAAATCCTAATGGCGGTTCTAAGTCAAAGAAATAATATGAGGTGACAGCAATGGCAGATGGACGCAGTGGT
>CALZDE010000013.1 GCA_945637225.1 uncultured Selenomonadaceae bacterium | reverse complement strand
AACAGCAACGATCTCTGCATAGTTCTCTACCATACGTGTCTGAATTACGGACTTTAAGCTTACATAGCTATCACCAAAGGCAGTAGCAATCTTGCCTAATACGCCTGGTTCATCATTAACCTTTAAGCGTACATAATAGGAAGCATCAGTTTCTTCGATAGGGCAGAACTTTCTTCTTTCCTCACTGGTAAAGCCGACCATCTTCTTATTACCGCTCAGATAACTGCGGGAAAGCTCAACGATATCGGAAACTACTGCAGAAGCAGTTGGCAGGGAGCCAGCACCACGGCCGTAGAACATCAGCTCACCAACGGCATTACCACGGATAAATACGGCATTGAATACATCATTTACATTGGAAAGAGGATGTGTGCTTGGCAGGAATACTGGATGAACACGTACATTAACGCCCTTTTCATCGCCATAATCACGAGCTACTGCCAAAAGCTTAACAGAGTAGCCCAGCTGTTTTGCATAATCAATATCTGCACTTTCAATCTTAGTGATACCCTGTACAGCTACATCTGCCAGATTGATACGGGTATTGAAGGCAAGAGAAGCAAGAATAGTAGCCTTGCGAGCGGCATCAAGACCTTCTACATCAGCAGTTGGATCAGCTTCGGCATAACCCTTTTCCTGTGCTTCCTTCAGCACCTCAGCATAGTCACAGCCATCCTGAGCCATCTTAGTCAGCATGTAGTTGGTAGTACCGTTTACGATACCCATAACCTCGGTAATCTTGTTTGCAGTAAGACTGTGGCGCATAGTCTCGATAATAGGAATACCACCGCCAACACTTGCCTCAAACATGATATCAACACCGTTTTCCTCAGCGGCAGCAAACAGTTCCTTGTTAAACTGTGCTACTACGTCCTTATTAGCGGTTACAACCTGCTTGCCAGCGGCCATGGCTCTCAGCATATAATCCTTAGCAGGGTCAATACCGCCCATTACCTCAACTACGATGTCAATTTCTGGGTCGTTAAAGATTTCATCAGGATTTGTTGTCAGATGAAGATCATCAAGATATTCACGCTTCTTGTTAATATCTCTTACCAAAGCGGTCTTGACACTGACCTTGGCACCTACCTTTACCTCGATATCCTCAGCATTTTCCTTCAGAACACGTACAACACCAGTACCAACGGTTCCGCTGCCCAATAAGCCAATTTTGATTTCTTTTGCCATTTTTATCCTACCTTCTACTTTATTCTTTCAGTCGAACAGTTTATGCCTGTGCCTGTCCCAGAACCTCTAGGCGCTTGACTCCATCCACAAGTCTCAGCTTGTCCAGCAAGGCTTCCAAATCTACAGCTAAATTCATAGTTTCAATTGATACAGTAGCATTAGCTACACCCTGCAGGGGAATACCCTGATTAATCGTCATGATACTTCCGCCTTCGCTTGATATAGTATTCAGTACACTGCTCAGTACGCCTTTCTTATGCTCCAGCAGGAAGGTAATAGTAATAATCTTATTCTGACTTGCTTCATAGAAAGGAAAAACATAATCCTTATATTTATAATAAGCACTACGGCTAAGCTCCATCTTTTCTACAGCTTCATTAATAGTTCTGGCATCACCGCGCTTCAGCATTTCCTTGACCTTAATGGTCTTTTTAATAGCTTCTGGCAATATCTCCTCGCGAACCAAAAAATAACCGCTTTCGATGTTTTCGCTCATTTAAATTAACCTCCTCTGTTACTGTAGGAACAGTTTAATCAAAACTCCCACAGTGTCATATACATGTCTTTACACAATGCACATTTACCATTATAGCATTTCCGTCTACAGTTGACAAGTGTTTTTTTCAAGAAAATAAATTTTATTTTTCTACACAAAAAGAGCCGGATTTTTATATCCGACTCGTTATGGTTGTCTATGTATCATCTATGACGGGAAGGTGGTTTTATCTTGCTTTCAGTACCGTTGCGGAGCCTCTCTATATTAGACTTGTGACGGTAGATAACAAACACTGCCGCAAAAAGCCCGAACACCTGATAGGCAGGATGATAACCTATAAGCCATGCCAAAATAGGCACTAAGCCAGCGGCTATAATAGAACCTAAAGAAACATAGCCAGAGGAAATCACTACCAAAAACCAAATCAGGAAAACCATCACTGTTACCTGTGGCATCATCATACTGAGCACACCAAGACCGGTTGCAACGCTTTTGCCACCCTTAAAGCCCAGAAAAATTGAGCAGGAATGACCAACCAAAGCGGCAATACCACATAATACTACCAGAACATAAATGTATTCCTCTGGTGCATTAAGTCCGATAAATGTAATCAGTGCTGGCATGAGTGCGGCAATAGCACCCTTTAAGAAATCCAGTAAAAAAATCAGAATACCAGCAGGCTTGCCAATTGTACGCCAAGCGTTGGTAGCACCTATATTGCCACTGCCATGCTGACGTAAATCAGTATTCCAAATCATTTTACCTAAAATAAGCCCGTTAGGAATAGAACCTAAAATGTAGCTTATTGCACAGGCGATTATTGCACTAAACATATCAATAATCCTCCTCTTCCTTTCTGCCACGAACAACCAGCTTCAATGGTGCACCTTCAAAACCGAAGTTTTCACGCAGTTTGTTCTCTAAAAAACGAAGATATGAGAAATGCATTAATTCTGGGTCATTAACGAAGATAATGAACTTAGGTGGCTGAATATCTGCCTGTGTCATGAAGTAAATTTTCAACTGCTTGCCACGATGAGATGGGGGCGGATTAATGGAAACTGCATCACGTACCAGCTCATTGAGCACACTTGTCTGAATACGCATGGACTGCTGGTCAGCTACGTACTTAACAAGCTCGGTAATACGTGGAATACGCTGATGAGTAAGAGCAGATGTATATACAACTGGTGCGTACTGCAAGAAACCTAATTCCTCACGCAAATCATCAGTGAAACGCAGAGTAGATTTATCATTCTTATCTGGGAAGATATCCCACTTATTTACAACGATAACAACACCCTTGCCTGACTCATGTGCATAGCCTGCAATCTTCTTATCCTGCTCGGTGATACCATCTTCTGCGCTGATTACCATTAACACTACATCAGAACGGTCAACTGCACGAAGGGAACGCATTACACTGTAACGCTCTACTGGCTCATCAATCTTGCCCTTACGGCGCATACCAGCAGTATCAATGAGGATGAACTTCATATCTCCTACGGTAAAATGAGTATCTATTGCGTCTCTGGTAGTACCAGCAATATTACTTACGATAACGCGCTCCTCACCGATAAGAGCATTAACGATAGAGGATTTGCCTACATTTGGTCGGCCGATTACAGCGATACTGATTTCGTCAGCTTCCTTATCTGGCTCAGCTTCCTTTGGGAATGCCTTTACTACTTCATCAAGCAGATCACCAAGGCCAAGAGCATTAGAAGCAGAAATTCCCATAGGGTCGCCAAGACCTAAGCTGTAAAACTCATAAATATTAGCTTCCTGCTGTGGGCTGTCAGTCTTATTAACAGCTAAGATAACAGGCTTTTTAGTAGAACGGAGCAGTCTGCCTACTTCCTCATCAGAGGTGGTAAGACCAGAACGGCCATCTACTACAAAAACGATAACGTCAGCCTCTTCCATGGCAATCTGTGCCTGCTGGCGCATTGATTTTAAAATAGTGTTGGATTCATCAAATTCGATACCACCAGTATCTACCATGGTAAATTCGTGATTCAGCCACTCCGCATCAAGATAAATTCTGTCACGGGTAACGCCTGGCATATCGTCAACAATTGATACACGCTTCTTGCCTATCTGATTAAAAAGGGTGGATTTGCCTACATTTGGTCGGCCTACAATAGCTACTATTGGTTTGCTCATTTCAATCTCCTTTCTTTCTAAAAAGGTCAATATTATCTCTTTTCTGGTTTCGTATACGCCGCATTGCTCTGCCACATATAGTTGGCATTTTCACCGGATACACCAAAGTAATTGTTCCAGTCAGTCAATGCTTCAAAATAATCCTCGCCAGTACGTGCAGTTTCAGTCTTTACTGGCATTTTTGCTAAAAATTCATCCAAGGTCATGTCATCAAGGAAAACATTATCACCGGTACGAAGGGCACTTTCAGGAATAAGAATGCCGTCTGCTGGATTTTCCTGCTCAGATTTTTCCAAAGTGGCTATCATATCCTTTGCGGTCAAAAGACCGGAAACATTTACACTTGTACCAAAATGATTATTCTCAACAGGAACCACTGTTACCTGCAAATTGTTTATGTGAAGGGACTCCGCTAAATTCTTGAAAAGCGGTGCAATAGCTGTACCAGTAACAACCTTTAAATGGAATGGCTTTTCATAGCCACTTTCCGGCACGCCCAGAGTTTCCTTTATTTTCTTAAATTCTTCAATGAAGTTTCTAGCAAGACCGATACCATTATCAAGCTGAGGGAAACCATCATAATAATCTGCTGGCGGAACGTCTTTTCCAGCTAAGAAATAAAATTCATCACCTAAATAAATAAAGGTTCTACCATCTTCCTTGCGCTGTTTTTCCTGCCACTTCTCCACCTGCTCAATTACTCTCATAGCACTTTCCTTATCAAAAGGTGTCAATGGATGGCAGGACTGACGGAATTTAGTAAGACCGACAGGAACTATAGCCAAAGACTGTGCATAAGGCTTTCTTGCTACAATATCACTAATGGTACGCTCAAGCTCTTCACCATCGTTTAAATCTCGGCAAAGCACCACCTGAGTGTGATATTCTACATCAGCCTGTTCCAGCTTTTCAAGATTTTCCATCAGTTTGCCAGCGGTTTTACAGCCTAATATTTTACAGCGGAGCTCTGGATTGGTACACTGAACGGAAATAAACATTGGTGAAAGGTGGTACTGTGCAATACGCTGAAAATCACGTGGCCCCATATTGGTAGTAGTGATAAAATTGCCATACAGGAAGGAAAGGCGGTAATCATCATCCTTAATGGATAAAGTATCCCGCATATTTGGTGCTACCTGGTCAACGAAACAGAAAACGCAGTTATTGGCACAATTCCTGATACCATCAAATACAGCAGAATCAAATTCTACCCCCAGCTCCTCATCATAATCCTTATCGAAGGAAATCATTTCCTGCTGACCATCTTCATGCTCAATAAGCATATCTATTTCTTCATCAGCGAAAGCAAAGCTCAAATCTATTATATCTTTGAGGGTAATTCCATTTATCTCTATTATTTTGTCTCCAGGAACAATTTCCAGTTCCTCAGCTAAACTGCCTGGCTTTACGGTTATTATTTTTCCGTATTTCATATACTTATCCTCAAATACCCAAAGTTACATTTCATCAATAAAATATCTTCTTACTTTAAACAAGGGAGTGATGAAATTAATCGTCACTCCCCTGAGAAATTACGTATCTAATTTAAGCGGATTCTGAATTACTCAGCGTCCTTAGCCTTGGTAATGCTGAGGGAAATGCGCTTACGCTCAACATCAATGCGAATGATCTTAACCTTAACCTCTTCGCCCTGCTGAACTGCATCCTCAGCCTTCTCAATACGCTCCTTAGCCAGCTCGCCCATAGGAATCAGGCCATCGAAGCCAGGCTCGATCTCCATGAAAGCACCAAACTTGGTCAGCTTGATTATCTTACCGGAAATGATGTTGCCAACTTCGTACTTAGCTGCCTTCTCCTGCCATGGATCTGGCTGGGTGTCCTTAATGCTTAAGGAAATGCGCTTGGACTCGGGGTCGATGCTCTTAACCAGAACCTCAACCTCCTGACCTTCCTGCAGAACGTCAGATGGCTTGCTTACGCGGTTCCAGGACAGATCGGAAATGTGAGCCAGACCGTCAACACCGCCGATATCGATGAATGCACCGTAATCAACTAAACGCTTAACAGTACCAGTTACACGCTGACCAGCCTGTACGTTGTCGAAAATCTCAGCCTGCTTCTGCTCGCGCTCGATCTCTAACAGACGACGACGGGACAGAACCAGACGATGCTTAACTGCATCAACGTCATCCAGTGGCAGAGCCTTTACGGTCTGACCAACGTATGCGTTCAGGTCCTTAACATAGTGCAGCTCAATCTGGGATGCAGGGATGAATGCACGAACGCCCTTAGCAATAGCAACTAAGCCACCCTTAACAACCTGCTGAATAACAGCCTCGATAGGCTCATTCATGTCCAGATTCTCCAGTTCCTTCCAAGCAGCCTGCTGTGCAGCGCGTACCTTGGAAACGGTAAGACCATGCTCGCCACCAACGGAAACGATAGCAACCTCAATAACGTCGCCAACCTTTACAACATCGCTAGCCTTTGCAGGTACAGGATTATTTGCAAGTTCCTTTAATGGAATAGGAACGTCGTTCTTGTTTCCAACAATAGTTACGGTAATGTCGCTTTCACCAACAGCAACAACCTCAGCCTTTACCAGTTCGTTTGGCTGAAAAGTCTTCATGGACTCATCAATCATTTCCATTGACATTACTTCTAATTCTTCGTTTACTTCTGACACTTTACATATACCTCCTTGATAATCCAGTCTGGAGTAGATGCCCCAGCTGTAATACCAATTTTTTTGGATTTATCAAACCATTCTTCACGCACCTCATCGGCAGTTTCGATATGGTAAGTAACACATTTTTTCTCAGCACAAAGCTGTGCTAAACGAGTCGTATTTGCGCTGTTTTTGCCACCGATAACAATCATTACATCCACTTCATCAGCAAGCTTCACTGCGGCCTCCTGACGCATATCAGTAGCAGTACATATAGTGCGAATAATCTTGACTTCAGGCGACTTGTCCAAAAGTACATTTACAATTTTCTTAAACTTATCACCGGAAAAAGTTGTCTGCGCTACGACACCAATTTTTCCAAAACGGCCAACCTCTGTCGCTTCTTCCTCAGTCTCAACAGCAATAGCCTTATCGCCAGCCCACTCCAAAATACTTTTTACCTCTGGGTGACGCTTTTCACCAATAATGATTACCTGATAATTCTCACCACTGAGGGCATGAGCCGCCAACTGAGCCTTTCGCACATGGGGACAGGTAGCATCTACCATATTAAGTCCCTTTTCTTTTATTTCATCATACACAGAAGGACCTACGCCATGAGAACGTACAATGACAGTTCCCTTTTTAAGCTCATCCAGCGTGTCAATAGTCCCTACCCCTTCCTCATCAAGGCGTGCAACCATCTGAGGATTATGGATAATAGGACCAAGCGTAAAGGCATCTCTCTTTGGAGAAGCACAGTCCCTTGCAAGCTGAATTGCTCTCTTTACGCCATAGCAAAATCCAAGGTTTTCTGCTAAAATGACTTCTCGCTTACTTTCCTCTGCTGCCATAGCATTTCACTCCTTCAAATATCAAATGTATGATACACTTTATTATTATACATCAAAGTTAAAAACAATGCAATACCATAAAATACCTAAATTTTACAGTACTTTACCATTATAACATACCTTTTTTAGAAAATCAAGAAAGAATTTGCAAAATTATGTACATTTTTCATGGTTTATGCACTATGCTCATCTATCATTTTTTCTATATTTGTCATGATTTTCTGAGCAAAGGCCTCAAGTGCTTCCTTGTCATTATGCTTTCCCTCAAAGACCATAGGCTCGCCGAAAATAATCTTTACCTTTGGAAACATGGAACCATTGGCAAAAATGCGATTAGTTCCGATAATTGCAGTTGGCACTACAGGAGCCTTGCCCATTCCAGCCAGCATACTAACGCCTGACTGTGGCTTGCCCAGTTTACCTGTTTTACTGCGGGTACCTTCAGGGAATACACCCAAGCACAAGCCCTTTTTAAGAATCCCCAAAGCCGCCTTTATAGCACCTCTGTCAGCCGCCCCCCTCTTTACAGGAAATGCATACAACTGACTGATAATCCATCCGGCAATAGCAGGATGAAACAGTTCCTCCTTTGCCATATAAGCCACTGGACGAGGGAAATATGTACCTGCCATCGGTGGGTCCCAATTGCTCATGTGGTTGGCCGCCATGATAAGCTGACCTTCCTTTGGTACATTTTCCTTGCCATAAACCTCGGTTCTAAAGAGAATGCCAAATATTATTTTAAAAATTATTTTTACTACGGAATATAACAATTAAATCACCCTTTTATTTACAGCGGTCAAGAATTGCCTGCACTACTTCATCAATACTCATATCACTGGTATCTAAAAGCTCTGCATCCTCTGCCTGCACCAATGGAGAAATTTCTCTTTCACTGTCAGCTTTGTCACGAGCAGCAATATCTGCCTTCAGCTTTTCAAATTCAACAGAAAAGCCCTTTTCCTGCATTTCCTTGAAACGGCGACGGGCACGTTCTTCAATGGAAGCAGTAAGGAAAATCTTTACATCAGCGTTTGGCAATACATTGGTTGCAATATCACGGCCATCCATCAGTACAGAATCATTTTCTGCCATTTCACGCTGCTGGGCTACCATTTTTTCACGAACAGGGCCGAGAGCCGCTACCTGAGATACAATAGCATTGATTTCAGGAGTACGGATTTCACCAGTTACCTCATAATCATCAACAAAAACCTTAGTAGCACCATCAGCATACTGCAAACGAACCTTAATATCCTTCACTACCTCAACGATTAATTCGTCAGTGATTTCCTTTTTCTGCTGAAGGGTTTTCCATGCAACAGCACGATACATAGCACCAGTGTCAATATAGGTAAAGCCTAATTTCTTAGCCGCAATCTGAGCAACGGTACTTTTGCCTGCACCTGCAGGGCCATCAATAGCAACTACTAATTTTTTCATTATATATACGCTCCTTCATTGGAATATATCGTTATTCAGCAATTAAACGCTCTAATTCTTCATAGAAATTTGGATAGGAAATATCTACGCAATCCGCCTTTTCAATTTCCACACCATTACCTACGATGCCCGCAATAGCAAGACTCATGGACATACGATGGTCATCATAGCTAAAGCATACACCACTCATGGACTCACCCTGACTGCCATGAATTACCAGACCGTCATCAGTAGCCTCAATGCAGTTCTTAAGCTTGTTATACTGATCGGTAATAGCCTGCAAGCGGTCGGTTTCCTTTACTCGCAATTCACCTGCACCTGTAATAATGGTGTCACCCTCAGCATGCATAGCGGCTACGGCAATTGCAGGAATTTCATCTATGAGGCGAGGCATAATATCTGCACCAAAGGTAGTGCCATGGAGTTTGGCAGATTTTACGAGAATATCTGCTACTGGCTCTGCACCGCTCAGACGTTCATTCTGAAGAGTTAAATCAGCACCCATAGCCTTCAGGACATCAATAATACCGGTACGAGTCTCATTAATGCCCACATTTTTCAGAAGAAGCTCACTGCCAGGAATAATAGAACCAGCTACCAGCCAGTAAGCCGCTGAGCTTATATCACCAGGAACAATAAATTCCTCTGGCACATCAAGCTTTTCCACAGGGCTGACAGTAACAGAAGTGCCATCATATTTCAGATTAACACCACAGGCTTCTAACATCAGCTCAGTATGATTACGGGATTTATATGGCTCGGTAACAGTTGTCTCACCATCAGAGAAAAGACCAGATAACAAAATGGCAGATTTTACCTGTGCGCTGGCAACAGGACTGTTATAGGAAAAGCCCTTGAATTTTTCTTTGGCAGGGATAATGGTGATAGGAAGTTTCTTGTTTCCTTCACGACCAACGATATTGGCACCCATCTGAGTAAGAGGATTGATAACTCTGCCCATAGGACGCTTGTGCAGGGAAGAATCTCCAGTAAAGGTAGATACAAATGGCTGTGGTGCCAAGATACCCATCATCAGGCGGAGGGTAGTACCTGAATTACCGCAATCAAGAATAGTAGGCGGTTCCTGCAAGCCATGCAGACCATTTCCCTTGACAGTAAGCTCTGTATCGCTGATGAAATTAACCTCAGCACCCAAAGCCTTCATAACACCAACGGTAGACAGACAGTCAGCAGATGGCAGGAAATTAGTAATATGCACAGGCTTATCACCCAAGCCAGCAAACATTACACTGCGATGAGAAACTGACTTATCGCCAGGAATAACAACTTCACCCTTTAATGGTTTTACTACCTTATTAATTACCTTATTCATTGTTTCGCCTCTTTTTATAAATTTATGTATATTTTATGTTTTATTTTAATCATTCCATACTGCCCAGTTACCTGCTGCCGCTCCCATGGAGAATGCCGCCTGCAAATTGTAACCGCCAGTATAAGCGTCTACATCAGCTACCTCGCCAGCAAAGTAAAGCCCCTTGACGATTTTCGATTCCATGGTCTTAGGATTGATTTCCTTTACGCAGACACCACCAGCTGTTACGATAGCTTCAGCGATGGGGCGGGTTTTCGTCACCGTCAGCATGAGATTCTGCAATGTTTCTGCTAAACGCTTTCTTTCTTCCTTAGTAATGGTATTCACCATGCGGTCAGGCTCTAAATACGCACTATCCAAAACAGGAGCAATCAGCTTTCCCGGAAGAAGGTCATGCATAGCATTTTTTAGTTCTTTTCTCTGATACTTCTCAAAATCTCGCAAAATGCGGGCATCAAGCTGTTCCGGTGTAAGTGCTGGCTTTAGGTTTATGCTGAGCTCAACAAAATTCCCCTCGTCTAACAACTTGGCAACCTGACGGCTGAGAGTAAGAATAATTGGGCCAGTCACACCAAAATGTGTAAAGAGCATTTCACCAAATTGCTGACCTGCCTTTTCACCATCAGCCCAAAGAGTAACTTCCACATTCCTAAGAGAAAGTCCCTGTGCCTCTTTCACCCATTCCTCCTCAGTTTCTAATGGAACAAGTGCAGGTAATGGCTTTATAATGGTATGCCCTAAAACTTCCGATAATTTATAACCGTCACCGCTGGAGCCAGTACCAGGATAAGAAGCACCGCCTGTCGCCAAAATAACAGCCCCTGCAGGGTAAATAGTGCCATCAGCAGCTTTTACTCCTGTTATTTTATTATCCTCTGCCTTAATAGCTGTTACTCTGGTATCAGTAATAATACGTACCCCTAATTCCTGCAATTTCAGAATGAGTGCATCCACTGGATCTGCCGCTTTATCACTGACAGGGAAAACCCTCATGCCACGTTCAACCTTAGTTGGAACACCGTTATCATTGAAGAAAAGCTGAACATCTTCATTATCATAAGCCTTGATACAGCTATGCAGGAATTTTCCGTTACCGGGGATATTTTTTATAATCTCAGGAATTTCTGACGCATTTGTTATATTACAGCGTCCCTTGCCAGTTATCAGCATTTTCCTGCCAAGTCTTGACATTTTCTCTAAAAGTGTAACCTCAGCACCATTTTCCGCCGCCTTCATAGCCGCCATCATACCAGCAGGGCCACCGCCAATTACTACTATTTTATCACTCATATAAAGACCTCAATCTTGTTACTTCTTCTTTGGTAAGCTCACGATACTTTCCTACGCCGACACCTTGAAGATTTAAGCCAGCAAAAGCAGTACGCTTCAAAGCCAATACATCATGACCGACTGCTGACATCATACGGCGGACCTGTCTGTTACGGCCTTCATGGATAGTAAGCTGAACAGTGCTCCAGTCAAGAAGTCTGCCATCCTCAGTTTCCTTAGTACCACGCTCTATTAAACGTACCTCCGCTGGAGCAGTAATACCATCCTCAAGCATTACACCCTGACGAAGTGTTTTTAATTTTCCGTTATCTGGTATACCCTTTACCTTTGCTGCATAGGTTTTATGCACTTCACGACTTGGATGCAAAAGACCATTCATAAACTCACCATCATTTGTCAAAAGAAGCAGTCCTGTTGTATTGTAATCAAGCCGCCCCACAGGGTAAATATATTCCTTTATGTCAGACAAAAGCTCCAAAACCGTCTTTCTGCCTCGGTCATCCTTCACAGTGCAAAGATAGCCACGTGGTTTATTCAGCAGGAAATAAAGCTTTTCCTCAGCCTTTCCTATAACAGTGCCATCAACAGCAATAGTATCACTTTCCTCAGCCTGATCACCCAGCTTAGCAACTGTACCATTAACAGTAACCCTGCCAGCAATAATCAGCTTTTCCGCTTCACGCCTTGAAGCCACGCCAGCCTTACTCAAAATTTTCTGTAAGCGTTCCAAATTATCACTTCCCGATTTTAATACTCTACTATATAATACCTTAAAAAACTACTCTTGACAAGTAAAAGATTTTCACGTATGATTTTAGCAAGAGAATTAGCATATTATGAAAGAGGTGCCAATTATGGTAGTTCATGGCTCAGTAATTATAGAACAGGGCGTAACCTTCGCCATCATCGTAGTAAAGCCAGAGGTTACAAATTATACATATCGTGCCACAAAATTCCGTCAGGAAATTTCCCATTTTTTCCCACGAATGCCTATCATCCTCATGTCACAGGATAATAATGGCGTTCCTCACTATTATGGCAGAAAAGATATTGTTGATTTTTTGAAAACTGTTCCTTTGGATAAGATTCCATGGAAAAAGTATCATATTTATTGATGATTAACTTTAGAAAGTTTATAAAAACTAAAAATAATCGATAGTAGAAATATTCTTAGGATAGTCTAGGGATATTTCTTTTTATTTGTATTGTAATTTAGATATATTTAAATAATCAACAGTAAAATTAATAAAAATAAAACAGACTCCATCACGAAGCCTGTTTTCCATTTCCCTTATTCACTGGCAATCAGTATATACATAAAAAAATAGGCCATTCCACTAGAACAGCCTATTTTAATTCACTTTATTTAAGATGTTGCAGTATCGAGTAATTCAAGAATTTCATCATAATCCTTCTTCATTCTCTCATACTCTGCATCTCTTGCTTTTTTATCCGCTTCTGCTTCTGCCTTCACTCTTTCAAGTTCTGCTTTGGCATTTTCCGCTTCATTCTTCAAAGCTTCTACATCCGTATCATACTGACTTGACTTTGTCTTAGCGTCCAGCCATTCCTGACGTGCTAAATTAAGCTCATCCTCTGCATCGCTGAG
The DNA here is from genome assembly GCA_945637225.1 of uncultured Selenomonadaceae bacterium. Lineage (GTDB taxonomy): Bacteria > Bacillota > Negativicutes > Selenomonadales > Selenomonadaceae > CAMCDL01. The sequence continues at coordinate 5,394 of CALZDE010000013.1, read as the reverse complement.
ACGCTTTTGGAGATTCGCAAGTTCCTCTGCATGCTTCTTCTGAAGTGCTTCAACTTCCTCAGCATGCTGCTGTTTTGCCTGAGCAATTTCCTCTGCGGCATTCTGACGGGCAAAGGACATTTCTGCTTCTGCACTCTGACGGCTTCTTGATATCTCAGCTTCAATTTCCTTATGACTGCTGGCAATCTGAGAAGCGGCCTCCTGCTTGGCATTGAGAATAGATTCCTCTGCTTCCTCCATAGCCTTAGCGATTCTTTCGGTTGCCTCCTTTTTGCAGGCTTCCATTTCAGCCTTCATGCGGTTAAGATGAGCGACATACTCATTCTTCATCTGCTGGACATAAGCATCCTTTTCCGCCTTGTAGGCTTCCTTTTCTGCTTCTGCCTTTGCTTTTGCCGCTTCAATTTCCTTTTCGGCATCAGCCTTTACAGATTCAGTTTCATTTTTGGAGTCTGCCTTTGCCTGCTCGGCTTCAGAATTTGCCCTTAAAACCAATGTATCAGTACTTTCCTTTATGCGCTGGATAGCGGCTTCAGCATCTGCTTTTGCTTTTGCGATAGCTTCTTCCTTTTCCTTATTGGCGCGCTGTACCTCAACATTTTTGTCAGCACGAATCATAATGATTTCTGACTGTGCGTCTTCTTTTGCCTTTTGAACAGCTTCCTCAGCCTCTGCTTTTATCTGACGTATTTTTTCATCAGTTTCCTGCATTATACGTTCAGCATCACCAGGACCGAAACGGCGTAACTGTTCTTCTGTTTCCAGCTTTTCCTTTTTCAGCTTCTCAATCTCAGCGGTAAGCTCAGACCTTATTTTTTCTAACTCAGCCTTGGCTTCTTCCTTTGCTTCAGCCTTAACGCGATTGATTTCAGCAGTTGACGCATTAGTAATACGGGCAATTTCTGCCTTTGCTTCTTCTTTAATTTTAGCAGACTGCTTTTCCAGCTCACCGTTCAGGCGGTTTATTTCCTTTGTGGCGGCTTCTCTGATATCCATATACTCCTCTGCCACCTGCAAAGAAGCTAAAATACAAATTCTCTTTATATCCACGCTGATACCAGAGCCAGAAACACGGCGCATTTTACTGTCTACCAAATAAGCCAGCTGCTGCAGGTAATTGACATCATGGTCATCAGATTTCAACGGATAAGTATCACCAAAAATCTCAGCATTATATTTTACAGCCATGATGATTCACCTCTTAGCCTCTCAGCTCCGCATTAAATTCCTTCTGCACAGCAGCAAGAATATTCTGGAACGCTTCATCTACTTCCTTATCAGTCAAGGTACGCTCGTTGGACTGGAACTGCATGGTGAATGCAATACTCTTTTTGCCTTCCTCAACCTGCTTGCCAGTGTACACATCGAAAAGGGTAACTCCCTTAAAGAGATTACCTGCATTCTTACTAATTACACGCTCAATCTCAGCCTCAGTAACATTTGCATCTACCAGCATAGCTAAGTCGCGGGTGATACCTGGGAACTTAGGCAGCTGTTCAATAGTAATCTTCTTGGACATATATTTCATCAGTACATCTACATCCATATCGAAAATATAGCACTTCTTGGTAATGCCCATATTCTCTGCAATCTTAGGATGAAGCTCACCAACTGCGGCAATTACTTCCTTGCCCTTCTTGAAGAGAGCAGTCTTGCCAGGGTGCATTGCATAATGTTCGCCAGCCTCTACGGTATAGCGATTAACAGTAATCTTATCCAAATATTCCTCTACGATACCTTTTGCATCATAGAAATCAATCTGAGCATTGTTATCGTTATTCCAGCCTAATGGATAACGACGGCCGCACATCAGACCTGCAATCTTTACGGACTCGATAGGAAGCTCGGTCAGAGGCAGCTGCTTTGGATAAAATACTGGTGCAATATCGAACAGCTTCAAATCCTCGTTCTTACGGGAAATATTGCGAACTGCATTTTCTAATACGCTGGCAATAAGAGAAGTACGTACCAATGGATATTCATCAGTAAGAGGATTCATAATAGGAATTGCCTTGCGAAGCTCGTGATCTGCTGGCAGATTCATCTTATCCAGCATATCTGGGCTGGTGAAGCTGAAGGAAAGTTCCTCGCTCATACCCATATAGCTCAGACAAAGACGACTCATATCAATAAATTCCTGACGCTCGCTCTGTCTGCCCTGTACCATGCAGCCCTGTGGCTTGCCTGCATGAATATTATCAAAACCGTAAATACGGGCAATTTCTTCGGAAAGGTCTTCCATAAAGGTAACGTCATTTCTCCAAGATGGAACAGAAACACGATAGCCCTCACCCTCAGCAGTTACACCGAAGCACAGGCTCTCCAAAATCTCAACCATCTTCTCAGCAGGAATGTCAGTACCCAAACGATTGTTAATCTGCTCGGCAGTAAAGTATACGCTGACTGGCTGTTTTGGCTCTGGATATACATCAACAATACCCTTAGTAACAGTACATGCGCCCATCTCCTGCAACAGCTGAGCGGCACGATTAAGAGCACGCTGAGTCTCTGTTACATCTACGCCACGCTCGAAACGGCCAGAAGCCTCGGAATGAAGACCACAACTGCGGGAAGTACGGCGAATACTTGGGCCATTGAAAGCAGCTGCCTCTAAAATAACAGTGGTAGTATTCTCAGTAACCTCAGACTCCAAACCACCCATTACACCTGCAAGGCCTGCTGGTTTCTCACTGTCAGCAATAACTAATTCCTCACCCTTTGCAAGACGGGAAGAATCATCCAAAGTATGAAGATTTTCGCCTGCTACTGCCTTACGGGCAATAAGAGTATGACCTGCTACCTGATCGTAATCATAAGCATGCATTGGCTGGCCTAATTCCACCATAACAAAATTAGTTACGTCAACTACATTATTGATAGCACGAATACCAGCACCCTCAAGACGCTGCTGCATCCACTCTGGAGAAGGGCCAATCTTTACGTTCTTCAAAACGCGGGAGGAAAACCGGTAGCACAGCTCTGGAGCCTCAATATTTACGGAAACCATATCAGAGGTATTCTCTGGCTCATTCTCGTCAACCTTAATCTCAGGCCACTTTGGAGTATTGCCAGTGAGAACGGCTACCTCGCGAACTAAGCCCCAAACGCTGAAGCAGTCACCACGGTTAGCAGTAAGCTCAAATTCTAAAACAACATCATCAAGGCCCAAAACTTCCTTTGCAGGAATACCGATTGCAGTATCCTCTGGCAGAATGTAAATACCAGTTTTCTGCTCCTCTGGAAGCTTGGTGAGGTCTAACTTTAATTCCTGAGCAGAGCAGAGCATACCATTGGAAGCAACACCACGGAGCTTGCCCTTGGAAATCTTCATGCCGTTAGGGAGATTAGCACCAATCATAGCAACAGGAACAATCTGACCTTCACGAACATTCTGAGCACCCGTTACAATCTGAACATTCTCAGCTAAACCAACATTCATCTGAGTGATAACCATATGGTCAGAATCTGGATGTGGAACGATGCTTTCAATACGGCCAGTAACAACCTTATCTAAGCCCTCATCAGCACGAATGACATTTTCTACAGGAATACCTGCCATAGTCAGCTTGTCAGCTAATTCTTCAGCAGATTCATTAAAATCTATATAATCATGAAGCCATTTAATAGAAACTTGCATTATTCTAGTTCTCCTTTATCTATATTAAGACGAATAAACGTTTATCAGAACTGCTTTAAGAAACGCAGATCATTATCATAGAACAGGCGCAGGTCGTCAATACCGTATACCAGCATAGCGATACGCTCAACACCCATACCAAAAGCAAAACCGCTTACCTGCTCTGGATCATAACCGCTCATCTTCAGTACGTTTGGATGAATCATGCCAGAACCGAGGATTTCCAGCCAGCCAGTACCCTTACATACACGACAGCCCTTGCCCTTGCACATTACACAGGAAATATCTACCTCTGCAGATGGCTCAGTGAATGGGAAGAAGCTTGGACGGAAACGAACCTTTACCTTTGGTCCGAAGGTCTGCTTTAAGAAGGTCTCCAAAGTACCCTTCAAATCTGCTAAGCTGATACCCTTGTCAATAACCATGCCCTCTACCTGAGTAAACATAGGGGAATGGGTAGCATCGTAATCATCACGACGATAAACACGGCCTGGAGCAATCATGCGGATTGGGGAATTTGGCTCATGTGCTTCCATAGTACGTGCCTGTACTGGAGAAGTCTGAGAACGCATGAGAATATCCTCAGTAATATAGAAAGAATCCTGCATATCACGAGCTGGATGGTCCTTTGGCAAGTTTAATGCTTCAAAGTTGTAATAATCCTTCTCAATTTCAGGGCCTTCCTCTACGCTAAAGCCCATACGCATGAAAATTTCCTTAATCTGCAACAGAGTCAGAGTCAGAGGATGAATGTGACCATGAGGATTAGTACGGCCTGGCAGGGTAACATCAATACGCTCGTTGATGAGACGGGTTTCTAATTCCTCCTGCTTCAGCTGTTCATTCTTTTCAGCAATCAAATCTTCCAATTCCTGACGAGCCTTATTTACAATCTGACCGATACGAGGACGGTCCTCTGCACTCAGCTTGCCCATACCACGGAGAATGCTGGTAAGCTCACCCTTCTTGCCTAAATACTTTACACGAATGTCATTAAGATCATTGAGGCTCTTAGCTGCCTTGTCAATAGCGGCAATAGCATTAGAGCGAAGTTCTTCAATCTGCTTTTCCATTTCTAAATCTATTCCTCCTGTATCTGATGGTGCTTTATTTCTTTAAAATAAAAAAACTCCGCTCCCATCTTAAATAAAAGATAGGGGCGAAGGTAAATTCGCGGTACCACCCTAATTCCCGAAAATATCGGCTCATTAATGCCATAACGCTGCAATGCGTTCCAGCTACTCACCTAGAAGGCTTCACCAGAAAGGCTCCGAAGTGAACTTCACCACAAACTGCCTGCTCTGTTCTCAATTGCCAAAGCTCCCTGTACGGCTCATTTACAGCTACTCTCTCCATCAACGCCCATATAGTTTTGTAAACTTTCGCTCTATTATATCATAGCCAAAAATATTTTGCAAGGACTTTCATAGCTTTAAAATCATGGAAAATTACTTTATGCCTTTTTTCTTAACAAATTTCATGCAATCACCTTCCACTCTGCTACTGTTCTCGTCTCGCTGGAAATATTAACACCTATCTTATGAATTTTTCTACCATCTGTCAGATAAGGGAGTGCATACTGGCAATCTTCTATCTGCTTTAATGCCTCATCAGCCGAACCATCAAGCTTAAATTCAAAAATGTAAATATCCGTATCGCCCTCAATAATAATATCCGCTCTGCCCTTGCTGTTCTGCTTCTCTATAAGAGTCATATAGCAGGATAAAAGTCGGTTGATGATATAGAAAGTATACTGA